>CBFHRO010000009.1:1845-15682 GCA_965658245.1 uncultured Flavobacteriales bacterium | reverse complement strand
GTCGGGGTTGGGCACCCACGATTCGTGAAGGATTCCCCCTGGAGTGGCGGGTTTCCACTCCCCGGCATCGGCGACCCACAATCGAATTTTCCGATCGGGGTACCACCCTCCATGGCGAATCCAATCGCCACAATAATGGGTCAGGCGAGGCATGGACCACGCCTGCGCTTGGTCTGGCTTGCGCTGTTTCCAAGCTTGGATCTCAGCCACAAGCGCCTCACTCAATGCCTCGTCGGCATCCAAACTCAAGATGAACGGCTGCGTCGCTTGGGCGGCCGCCCAGTTCTTTTGGTCTGCGTAGGTGGTGAAGGGCCTTTGAAACACCCGTGCACCGTGGGACGCGGCCAGCTCCGGCGTGCCATCTGAGGAATCGGAGTCCACCACAATCACCTCCTCGGCCACCTCTTGAACAGACATGAGGCAGCGCGGCAAATTTTCGCGTTCGTTTTTGGCAATGATGACGACACTCAGCACAATGCCGAAGGTAGTCCTCAGGGTGCGCTCAACCTCGTGGAAAGTGCGCATTCGTTGTGGAAAACCCACGTTGTTGCACCCTGCGAGGTGGCTTACTTTTGGATGCATGAACGTCCTGTTGATTGGCTCTGGAGGCCGCGAACACGCCATGGCTTGGAAGCTGGCCCAAAGCTCGTTTCTCACCCAACTTTTCGTGGCACCCGGCAATGCGGGCACGGCGACTGTGGCCACCAACTTGAAGTTGGATGCTTCCAACCACGATGCCGTCACCCGAATCATCCGAAAGCATGGCATCGACATGGTGGTGGTGGGACCTGAAGCTCCGTTGGTGGAAGGACTGGTGGATCACCTTTTGGACTGCGGAAAACACCCCGAACTCGTGGTCATCGGCCCTCGCCGCGAGGGTGCCCAGCTCGAGGGAAGCAAGGCCTTCGCCAAGGCGTTCATGCGTCGCCACAACATCCCCACTGCGGGATACGGTTCGTTTGACGGGACGCAAGTGAAAGAGGCCATTGCGTTCTTGGACACCATGAAGCCACCCTACGTGCTCAAAGCCGATGGCTTGGCCGCAGGAAAGGGGGTCATCATCACCGAAGACCTCAAGGAGGCCCAGCGCGTCCTCCGCGACATGCTTTCTGGGTCGTCTTTTGGTTCTGCAGGTGAGCGGGTGGTCATCGAAGAGTTCATGGATGGCATCGAGTGCAGCATGTTCGCCGTGACCGACGGGAAGGCGTACCACCTTCTTCCCTCCGCCAAGGATTACAAGCGGATTGGCGAAGGTGACACGGGGCCCAACACAGGCGGCATGGGCGCCGTCAGCCCCGTCCCATTCATGGATGCGGAATTCCATGAAAAGGCCATCAACCAAATCATCATCCCTACAGTCAAAGGACTCGCGGCGGACGGCATTCCGTACAACGGATTCTTGTTCTTTGGTCTGATGAAGGTTGGAGGAGACCCGTACGTGGTGGAATACAACTGTCGTTTGGGCGACCCGGAAACGGAGGTCATCATGCCACGCATCCAAAGTGACTTGCTCCATCTTTTTGAAAACATGGGCGCAGGGTTGCTGAGTGAATACCACTTGCAAATCGATCCCCGGACGTGTTCCACAGTCATGCTCGTGTCGGAAGGCTACCCCGGAGCGTACAACAAAGGCAAGACGATCTCCATCCCAGAGCGATTGGACAAAGACGCCCTGCTCTTTCACGCAGGCACGTCCACCTCACGCGGCAACGTGGTGACCAATGGAGGACGGGTCTTGGCGTGCTCGGCCATGGCCGCCAATCCTGAGAATGCCCTCAAAAAAAGCTATGCCCTGGCCGACGAGGTGACGTTCGCCGGCAAGCACTGTCGCCGCGACATCGGACAAGACTTGCTCTGACCGCACATGCGCCCGCTCATTTTGGGGCATGAAAAAAGCCTTTCGGAAGAAAGGCCTTCAACAAGAGGGGGCAATGCCCCGTGATCACATGATGGTGCCGTCCTGCTCTGCGCGGACGTTGTACTTCTTTTGAAGGCGGAGCCAAAACAGCAAGCCCACCAACCCAAGGGCAATCACAGCCCAGTTGAACCCATCGCTGATGGGCAACAACAACGTATTGAACGTCCATTCGATGAATTGGGCGACAGGGGTGATGATGTCTTGTGTGTTCATGGTCGGAGTGCTTGCGTGCAAAAATACACAAGGCCATTTGATTTGAAACCTTTTTGGAGCAGGGCGCGTAAGGCGAAGACGAACCCTATCAGATTTTTGCCATGAGAGCAATTCTTACCCCCCTGTTCTTCCTTGCTGCCGCCACATCGTGGGGCCAAACTGAACTTCCTTTCACCCAAACCCCACCGCACATCATTGCATCTGCGGTCGAAGCTTGGGAATCTGGCATTGCACTTGCTGCGGACGACGTGGCACCCCAACACGTGTCTGGTCTCGATTTTGAGACACGGGGCGTTGTCAGCACCATTGAGTCCGTTCAAGGTGGCCCTTGGAGTGCGTCCAACACGTGGGACTGCAACTGTGTTCCCAACGGACAAGACAACGTGGTGATCCACCATGAAGTGTCCCTCATGTCAAACGCCGAGGCCAGCTCTGTGTTCGTCTCTGCCACCGGTTCCCTTGTCGATTTGGTTGGGGTGACGCTGACTTTTGACGGCAATTTTGTGTCCGTCAACCCCTTGTCTGATTTGGCTTCAACGCATTTCGTGGCCAATGGCATCGCAGCAGAACAAACGATGGATGCCCACTTGGCCATTTCTTCTCTGACGGCCATTCACCGCACCTCGCTTTCCATTCAAGGACAAGTGGAGGTCACGGGCAATGTGTCCATGGACGATGCCACCATTGAGGTTGCAGAGTCTGGGCAATTGACCTTGTCCCAAAATGAGTTTGGCCGCGCCACGGTCATGCGCTCCAATGGCGGTGCATTGCTGGGCCAAGTCACGCGCGAAATCACCCTTCCTGCCACACCCAACCGCAACATGGCGTTTGTCGAACAGCGCATCGCCATCGGACTGGAAGGGGTTCAGGTTGCAGATCTGGTCGGCGACATTCCCACTTGGGGTTTTGAGGGAGCCGATGATCCTGATGGATTTGCCAATATCGGCTTTTGGAGCGCCACGGCGAATTACAATTACGCCATCATTGAATCCACGGAAGACACCTTGCCCGTTTGGGAAGGCGTATACCTCGCTTTGGCTCCCGCAGAATCTTACACCCTGGAATTCACAGGAACCATGCCCGCGTCTGACGTGGTGATGAACATTCCCGGAGACTCGTTCACAGCGCTCTTCGGAAATGCAAGCAACGCCAACCTCGACTTGGAAACGATTGCCTCTCAATTTGAAGAGAGCAAAGTGGGACTCGATTGTTGGAACATCAACACCTTGCAGTACGATCACTATGTGGATGGGTTGAACACCAACAACTTGAACAGCACCCTCCAACCCAACACCACGTGTCAGTTCTTGCCCGTAGGCCCAACAACATTGAACCTTCCGGTTTCTGGCCAAATGCCCAATGGTACCAACGCCGTCGCGGAATTGGACCTGGATGGCATGCTCGTGTTTTCCGCCGAAAACGCCTCTGGATACCGAGACGAAGTGGTCATTGCCATCCGTGAAGGGGCGAGTGTCGATTTCGTGGAGTCTGAAGACGCCATCAACACCTCCTCGCTGTACAGCGCATGCGACATGTACTTGCTCGACAATGCAGGAAAACGGAGCGGCATCGCGCAACTGGGGTTTGACCGTGAACCGATGACGCAATTCGATTTGGTGCTCGGCGCAAACCGCCCTCTGGATGGCGACTACGTCGTGAGCGTCGATGCCTTTGAATGGGAAGAGGGGTGTGCGTTCATCGCCTTGGTCGGAGAAGCCACGCCGCGCCCCCTTGAATCGGGCGAATTGGGAAGTGTCTCCTTGTCATCCAACGAAAACCACAACTACACTGTGGCCACGATTTACCTTGTTCCTCCCGTGCGGGCAGAGGTTTCCTCTCCCGGTTGTGAAGGAACTGGCGAAACGTCCATCGAAGTGTTGGCGACGGGCAACGGACCCTGGACGGTGACATTGACAGATGCGGGCGGACAAGCGCTTTCAGGCGAGGCCACAGAAGATGGCGCGGCCACGATGTTTGGGGATTTGGCCTCGGGCACTTACACCTATGAGGTCCTGAGCGAGGGCAGCATGACCTGCGGATCCACAACAGGGACACACAACGTCATTCGCCCCACCGCTTTGGCCATTGCAACGAACGTAGACCACGATTGTGGCGACGGCGGCACAGTGAGTGTCGAGGTCATGACAGAGAGCGTCACCTTCGAGTGGAGCCACGGCGAAACTGGCGCGGTCATCTCTGACCTTGAAGGTGGTGTGTACACCGTGACAGCCATTGACGCCTTTGGCTGCCAAGACACCTTGGACGTCACCGTCTTGTCGGCACCCGAAGTCGTTGTGACGGCCACCAACGGAACGTGCGATGGCAGTGTGGATGCGGACATCGAGGTCGATGCCATGCACGGCACCGCGCTGTACGACATCATTCTGCGTGACGAAAACGGCGATGAAGCCGGATTTGTCAACGGTGCAGCCACTCCTTTGTTTTTCGAAGGCCTCGCTTCAGGAACCTACACTTTGGAATTGCAACTCTTGGGCGAATTTGGATGCGCCCCAGAAGTGAAAGAAACCACAGTTGTTCAGCCCGTGCCCATGACGTTGGAAGCGACGAGCGAGGCGCAGTGTGATGTTGAGCAGCTGGGTTCTGCATCCACCACCTTGGTGGGAGGAACCGGACACGTGGCATACGCCTGGTCCAACGGCTCCGAGGAAGAATCCTTGACCCAAGTTGAAGCCGGGGAATACACGGTGACCGTCACAGATGAAGCGGGATGTCAAAAAACCGCCACAGTCACAGTCGACGAAAGCCCCTCCTTGCAAGTCACAGCCATGTCTCCCGGTTGCGATGGCGAAGGCCTGCCTGGATTCAACATGGTCAGCAACGCTGCAGTGACCTGGACGGTGAGCGTGTCGAATGTGCAAGGCGAGGTGGTCCAAACCACCACCACCGCGAGCGAGACCTTCGACATGGACAACTTGGCCTCCGGCGCCTACACGGTGACGTACAGCCACGACGTCAACGATGGCTGTCCGGCCAAGAGCATGGAAGCCACGTTGACCGAAGCGTCCAACTTGCAAGTCGCAGCCACGACAACGCCCATGGAATGTGGTGAACACGACTCGGGTGCCATCGATTTGGACATTCATGGCGGCGTGGGTCACGTCACCGTGGCTTGGGATCACGGTGCCGAGGGCTCGTCACTGAGCGGTTTGGCCGGGGGTCAGTACTACGCGGTGGTGTCTGACGACAACAGCTGCAGCAAGGCCGTACGAGTGGAGGTGGAAAATACCCCCACCGTGGAAGCCAAATTCACGGCACCCACAACTGGTCTGACCGACGGGGTGAATGGCACGACCATGTCCTTCACGAACACCTCCGAAGGAAACATCACGGGCCAAACGTGGTACTTCGGCGACACCGAAACGCCCAACTACGACTTTCACGCCACCCACACGTTTGACGCGCCAGGCGCGTACGACGTCTTCTTGAATGTGTGGAACGACAAATGCAGCCACACCGTCCGCAAAACGGTTGTGGTGAGCCAGGGCGAGACCCAACCCAACAACGACGACTTGGGCACCTTGGTGACCAGCGTGGCGGAAGGCGACCTCGCTGAGATTCAGGCGCCCGTGACCACGGAGTCGGGCTGGATGATGGACTTGGGCATTGCCGCAGTCGGCATGAAGGTTCACGTATTTGACTTGACCGGACGTCAACTGTGCACTCCTGTGGGTGCCGATGGCAATGGCCAAATCTGGGTCGAAGGCGACCAATGGCCGGCGCTGGTGCTGTTGCGATTGGTGCACGAACCCACCAACAGCATTCGGACTTGGAAAATGGTGCGCTAATCGCGTGCACAGGAAGGTGACAATGCCGAACTTCGCGACATGAAGATTGGTGTTGTCACCTTCCCCGGCTCCAACTGCGACATGGACATGGTCCATGCGCTGAGCCACGACCTCGGCTTCAATGTGGTGCAGCTCTGGCACAAAGACAGAGACCTGCAAGGCGTTGAAGCCGTTGTGCTTCCCGGCGGTTTCAGTTACGGAGACTACCTCCGAAGCGGCGCGATTGCGCGATTCTCTCCGATCATGGAGGAAGTCGTGTCGTTTGCCCATGGCGGGGGGCGTGTCATGGGGGTGTGCAATGGATTCCAAATCCTGTGCGAAGCAGGGCTTCTTCCCGGGACGCTTCGCCACAACGAAAGCCGCAAATTCATTTGCCGTAACGTGCACCTCAAGCCCGTGTCCCAAACGGCCTCCGTCTCTGCGGGGTGCGACACTGAGACGCCGCTTGTGATTCCGATTGCGCACGGCGAAGGCAACTACTTCATTGGGGACGACGGCTTGAAGGGCCTTCAGGACAACGACCAAATCTTGTTCCAGTACTGCGACGAGAGCGGCAACGTCAATGCCATGAGCAACCCCAACGGGGCGCTCCTCAACATTGCGGGCGTGTGCAACAAGGGCAAAAACGTCTTCGGCATGATGCCCCACCCTGAGCGCGCGTGCAGCGACGATTTGGCCAACGCCGACGGCCGCGCCATCCTCCAAGGGTTGGCCGAGCAGGTGCTCGCCTGAAGCGGGGCGGCCTGCTCCATTGGCTGCACTGGGAAGTTGGTTCTGCGTTGATTTGGCGTCTTTTGGAGGGGCAGGAAACCTCAAGGGGTTAGATTTGTTACATCCCTCCAACCTTGAATCTCTCCCCCATGGATGCTTACGCCGCTGGCCCCTTCCTCTCGCAGATTGAATTTCCTGCGGACCTCCGGGCCAAATTCAAGCCCGAGGAATTGCAGCAAGTCAGCGATGAGCTGCGCCAATTCATTGTGGATGTCGTGTCCGAAAAGGGCGGCCATTTTGGGGCCAGCCTGGGCGTGGTGGAGCTCACTGTGGCACTGCATTACGTCTTCAACACCCCCGAAGACCAAATCGTGTGGGACGTCGGACACCAAGCCTACGGCCACAAGATTTTGACGGGACGACGCGAGCGATTCCACACCAACCGTCAGTACAAGGGCATCAGTGGCTTTCCCAAGCGGAGTGAAAGTGAATACGACACGTTTGGCGTGGGACACAGCAGCACGAGCGTGAGCGCTGCACTCGGCATGGCCGTCGGCAGCCGCCACAACGGCCAGAGCGACGTGCAACATGTGGCCATCATCGGCGACGGCGCCATGACCGGCGGTTTGGCCTTCGAAGGCCTCAACCAAGGCGGCGTGGAGGACACCAACATGTTGGTCATCCTCAACGACAACTGCATGTCGATCGACCCCAACGTGGGGGCCCTGAAAGAGTATTTGACCGACATCACGACGTCGCACACCTACAACAAAGTCAAAGACGAGGTGTGGGAGTTGTTGGGACGCATCAGCAAGTTTGGGCCCAATGCCCAGGCCATTGCCCAAAAAGTCGAAAACGCCATCAAGAGCGCGGTCTTGAAGCAGAGCAACCTCTTCGAGTCGCTGAACTTCCGGTACTTCGGCCCCGTGGATGGCCATGACGTGGAGTACCTCTCGAAGGTGCTCGCCGATTTGAAAGACATCCCAGGTCCCAAGCTCCTTCATGTGGTGACCCGCAAAGGCGCGGGATACGCCCCTTCCGAAGCAGGAAGCCCCACGAAGTGGCACGCCCCTGGCCTCTTCAACAAGGAAACGGGTGAAATCCTCAAAGGCGGGGACAACACCCCCAAGCCGCCCAAGTTCCAGGACGTGTTTGGGCACAGCATCATTGAATTGGCCAAGGCCGACCGTCGCATCGTGGGGGTGACCCCCGCCATGCCTTCCGGTTGCAGCCTGAAATTCATGATGGAAGAAATGCCGGACCGCGCCTTCGACGTGGGCATCGCCGAACAGCATGCCGTGACGTTCAGCGCGGGGATGGCCACCCGCGGCTTGGTGCCCTTCTGCAACATCTACTCCACGTTCATGCAGCGTGCCTACGACCAGGTCATCCACGACGTGGCCATTCAAAACTTGCATGTGGTGTTCTGTCTCGACCGAGGCGGCCTCGTGGGTGCCGACGGCCCCACCCACCACGGCGTGTACGACATGGCCTACATGCGGTGCATTCCGAACCTTGTGGTCAGCGCACCCATGGACGAGCAGGAGCTCCGCAATTTGATGTACACCGCCTCGCAAAAGCACGATGGTCCGTTCGTCATTCGCTACCCGCGCGGCACAGGGTCCATGGTGGATTGGCAGACGCCGTTTGAAGCGGTGGAAATCGGGCGCGGTCGTCGCCTCCGAAATGGAAACGACATCGCCTTGTTGAGCATTGGCGCCATCGGAACCGAAGCCACAGAAGCCGCAAGTGCACTTGACAAGAGGGGCATTCAAGCCGCACACTACGACATGCGCTTTGTGAAGCCGTTGGACGACGTGCTGCTGCACGAAGTGTTTGGGCGTTTCAAGGACGTCATCACCATTGAAGATGGTTGTGTTCAAGGCGGCATGGGCAGTGCCGTGACCGAGTGGGCCATGGAGCACGGCTACGCCTCCAAAGTGGCGCGTCTAGGTGTCCCAGACCAGTACATCGAGCACGGATCCCAAGCGCAACTCTACAAAGAGTGCGGGTACGACGCAGAGGCCATTGTGGAGAAGGCCGTGGCCATGTGCGAAGCGCGCGCGGCATCTGCCTCCGATGCGGGCATGAGAATTGCTTGATTCCAACCTTTCCTCAGCCCTCCTCGTGACGTAGTTTCGAGGGATGGAAGGACCCATTGTCAACCGTGTTGAAGCCAGTGGCCTGATCCAATTGGATTTGGCGAATTTGCTGGCACCGGCCCCTGTGGAACAAGTCGACCTGGCAGTCTGGCTCGACGGCGGCATTGTCCTTCGAGAAAAGTCCTTTCGAGAAGAGGTCGATCGCTGGGATGCATCGCCTCTCGCCGGTCACATTGTGGGCCTGACCTGCAGCACCGAGGCCATATTGCCCGATTGGGCCTGGATGCTCGTGACGGCCAATCTTCATGCCGCCGGTGCCATCGCAATGGTCGGAGATCTCAAGGATGCCCAAGCCCATGCATGGCAACAAGCCGTCAAAGACCTGGATTTGGAAACCTACCGCGACCAACGCGTCATCGTCAAGGGTTGTGCCACCGCCGGGGGTCCCGCCACCTTGGTGGCGTTCACCGCCCATGTCGGTCCGGTGGTGAAAAGCTTGATGTTTGGGGAGGCCTGCAGTGCGGTGCCCCTCGTAAAGAATGCCCGCCCATGATCACCCCTCCTTCAGACAAAAAGCTCTTCTTGGTGGATGCCTACGCGTTGATTTTTCGCGCGTACTACGCCTTCATCAAAAACCCGCGCATCAACACGAAAGGCATGAACACGTCTGCCGTGTTTGGCTTCACCAATGCCCTGCTGGAGGTCATCCGCTCAGAACAACCCACCCACATTGCGGTGGTGTTTGACCCTCCTGGGCCCACCCTGAGGAACGAACAATTTGAAGACTACAAAGCGAACCGCGACGAGACCCCAGAAGACATCAAGCTGAGTGTGCCTTGGATTGTCAACATCCTGGAAGGCATGCGCATTCCGGTGTTGCAGGCACCGGGGTTTGAGGCGGACGATTTGATTGGATGCCTCGCCAAACGCGCTGAAAAACAGGGTTTTGACGTCTTCATGATGACGCCGGACAAAGATTTCGCACAGCTCGTCAGCGCGAAGATTCGCATGTTCCGGCCTGGACGTGGGGGCAATCCAGCTACGGTTTGGGGACCTGAGGAAGTGCGCGAACGCTATGGCCTGGAAGACCCCAAGCAAGTCATCGATTTGCTTGGACTCATGGGCGACTCCGCAGACAACATTCCAGGCGTCCCCGGCGTGGGCGAAAAAACGGCCATCAAATTCTTGCAGGCATACGGTTCCATGGAGGGGCTGTATGAACACGTCCACGAGCTCAAAGGCAAGATGAAGGAAAAGGTCGAAGCCAATCGGGACCTGGCCTTTTTGAGCCGTCAGCTCGCCACAATCGTGGTGGACATCGATTTTGACGAAGACTTTCCTGCCATGGCGCTCGAACCCGCCGACGCCACATTGCTTGCGCCCGTTCTTGAAGAATTGGAATTTCGGACCCTCTCGCGCCGCATTCTTGGCGACGTGGCCCCCACCAACCCTCCACCCTCTTCGACATCCACCTCTCCTTCGACGTCCACCGATTCAGACGGCGAGGGACAATTGAGCATGTTCGATGCAGCCATGGACGTCGCGCCCGCTGCGTCCACCCTCGGTTCGCTGGACCTGGACAAGGTGCAATACGAATTGGTGGACGACGAAGCAGGCATGAAGGCCTTGGCGGAAGTCCTGTCCGAGGCGGGTCGCTTCGCGTTTGACACGGAGACCTCCGGACTCAATGCCATGGAAGCATCCCTGGTGGGGATGTCGTTCAGCGCGGAAGCCCAAACCGGCAGCTACGTCCCCGTCAACCCCAGCACCTGGCCAGCCATCCGCGAGATCTTCAAGCCGCTGCTCGAACGTCCCTCGATCACCCTGGTTGGCCAAAACCTGAAATACGACGGGAAAATCATGGCGCGACACGGCGTGGACCTCACCTTGGCCAAACTTGAAGACACCATGGTGGCCCACTACCTTCTTGAGCCCGACCAACCCCACGGCATGGACGCGTTGGCGCAGGCTTTTTTGGACTATCAGTGCATTCCCATCACCGACTTGCTGGGCAAAAAGGGCAAAAACCAAAAGTCCATGGCCGACCTCCCGCCGGCCGAGGTGGCCCATTACGCCTGTGAAGACGCCGACATCACGCTCCAACTGGCCGAAGTCTTGCTCCCGAAGCTCGAAGAAGAAGGTCTGACGTGCTTGTACCGCGATGTGGAAATGCCCCTGCTTTCCGTCCTGATGAAGATGGAGCTGGAGGGGGTGGCCCTGGATACAGCGCATTTGGCCCAGTTCAGCGACAAGCTCGCCCGAGAGCTGGACACCTTGCAGCAATCGATCCAGGGACATGCCGGTGTTCCCTTCAACGTGGATTCTCCGAAGCAGTTGGGTGACGTGCTTTTTGAGCATCTTGAGATTCCCGCCAAGGTCAAAAAGACCAAAACCGGCCAATACCCCACCAGTGAAGCTGTACTCAGCAAACTCAAGGACAAACACCCCATCGTAGGCGAGGTGTTGGAATACAGGAAGCTGAAAAAACTTCGGTCCACCTACGTCGAGCCGCTCCCCACCCTCATTCATCCGGAGACGGGCCGCGTCCACACCACATACATGCAAGTCGTTGCGGCCACAGGGCGTTTGAGCAGCAAGGACCCCAACCTTCAGAACATCCCCATTCGGACGGAGCAAGGGCGAGAAATCCGGAAGGCATTCGTCCCACGAAGCCCCAAGCATACCCTCGTGGCGGCCGATTACAGCCAAGTGGAATTGCGCATTGCCGCAGCCATGAGCGAGGAACAGGGGCTCATCGAGGCCTTCCAGAAGGGGGAAGACATCCACGCCGCCACGGCCGCCAAGGTGTTTGGCGTGGCGTTGGACGACGTGTCGCGGGAGCAGCGCAGCCAAGCCAAGGCGGTCAACTTTGGCATTCTCTATGGCCAAGGGGCCTTCGGGTTGGCAGAAAATTTGGGCATCTCGCGGAAAGAAGCCAAAGCCATCATCGAAGCGTACCACAGCCAATTTTCAGGTCTCGAGGCCTTCACCCAAGCTTGCGTGGCCAAGGCGCGTGAAGCTGGGTTCGCCAAGACCTTGCTCGGCCGACGCCGGCCGCTCCCCGACATTCACAGCAACAACGCCGTGGTTCGCGCGTTTGCCGAAAGGAATGCGGTCAACACCCCCATCCAAGGCTCGGCCGCCGACATCATCAAAGTCGCCATGGTCGAGGTGGCGCGAGAGATGGAAGGCATGGAAAGCAAGCTCATCATGCAGGTGCACGACGAACTCGTGGTCGACGCCGTCGAGTCTGAATTGGAGGATGTGAAAGCCCTGTTGGTGCGGTGCATGGAGCGGGCGGTGAAGCTCTCCGTTCCCCTTGATGTCGAGGTCTCGCACGGCCAAACTTGGCTCGAGGCACACTGACTTCGCGGAGCTTCTCGGTACACAAACCGACGTGCAGAACTTTTCGGGGACAAGGTGCGTAAGCAGGGAAAGCACTCCCAATTTCGTACCAATCCCAACACGCATGAATAAGCTTCGCAATTCCCTGTTTCTCAGCCTCGCAGCCGGCATGATTGTTCTGGCGGGCTGTGGCGGACCGCAAGGGCCGACCACCTCTGGAGACACCTTGTCAGAAGGTGCGTCCGTGACGCAACGGACCAAGCGCCTCAAAAAGATTTTCCGGGCCGCACCCACGCCCATGGAAACGGCCCGCATCGTTCAACGTACAGGTGCATCCTTTTCTTTGGATCACCTTCACTCGGCCATGTCTGCCTCCAACTACGTGACGGCCGATCGCCAAGCGGTGAATTTGGGCATTTACGGTGCAGATCTCAGCTATGCCACCATTTTTGAAGAGAACGCCGTGTCCTTGACCTACCTCGAAGTGGTGAAAAGCCTGGCGCGTGACCTCGGTGTGGGCGACGTCATTGGAGACGACATGCTCGAACGAGCCGAAGCCAATCGCGCACGCCAAGACTCCCTTGTCGCCATTGTTTCGGAAGCGTTCTTCAACTTGAACGAACGCCTTAAGTCCAACGGTCAAGAAGACCTGAGCGGCATGGTGGTCGCTGCAGGATGGTTGGAAAGTGTGTACCTCGCCACGCGTCACGCTGACAGTGCGAATGAAGAACTTCGCACCCGCATTGCAGAACAAAAACTGGTCATGGAAGACGTCATGGACCTGGTGAACAGCTACGAGCAGTCCCCAGGCTTGACGCAGGTCATTCAAACACTCCAGCCTGTGGTGACCGCATTTGACGCCGTCACACGCGAGGAAGCGAGCAGCGACATCAGCAAGAGCGGAGGCGCCATCGTCATCGGGGGTGGACCGCGCTACACTGCGAGCGAAGAAGTTTTGGCCCAAATCACCGAAGCGGTGTCCACCGCGCGTAACCAACTTGTGAAATGAGCGTAAAGTCCATCAACATGAAGCAAACCACTCTCCTGCTCGCCTTGGTGTCCCTCTTCGCTGCACAAGCCAATGCGCAGTGCAGAAACTTCACCAAAAAGAACTGCCTCCCTCTCTTGGAAGGCTATGTCCAAAACGACAACTACAACTCCGCGGTGTTGATTCCCGGAGATGAAGCTGAACTCGAGTTGACCTTCCTTGGAGGGAGCGACTACCGCGTGGCCGTGTGCGCTCACCCTGTGCTTGGTGCCGTGGAATTTGACGTGCTCGATGAACAAAACGTCCGCATTTGGAGCAATTCCGACGGGTCCGACCATTTGGACTTCCGCATGGAAAACGCCCAACGACTTCGTTTCCGCGTCAAGGTGCCCGACACCGATGCCGCCATTCTACATGAAGGCTGTGTGTCCATCGTGATTGGAAACAAAGAGTGACCCTTCCCTCCTAACCTGCTGGAAGCAAAAAGAAAGCCCGCCAATTGGCGGGCTTTTTCTTGCAGCTCATTTCAGCTTGTGCCTCACTGAATGACCCAACGCCAAGTGCGTTGCGCACCCGCCGACGTGGTCAAGCGAAGCAGGTACACCCCTGGGGTCTCCGGGGCGTCAACTTGCCATTCGTGGCTGCCCGCCGACAAGCTCTGAGGGGTGGAAGAAAGAACGCGGCCAGACGCATCTTGAAGGGTCAATTTCGCCACACCGGCTTGCCGCGTTTGGAAGGAGATCACGGAAGATGC
>CBFHRO010000009.1:0-1836 GCA_965658245.1 uncultured Flavobacteriales bacterium | reverse complement strand
AACGCGGCCAGACGCATCTTGAAGGGTCAATTTCGCCACACCGGCTTGCCGCGTTTGGAAGGAGATCACGGAAGATGCCGCCGCTGGATTGGGCGCCAGGTTCCACGACTTGGTCAACCCATTCAAGGCCTCTCCAATGTTGGTGCTGCCGAAGCCTTGAACGTTGATGTCGTCGAGGTAGATGTTGTTGCCCAAGCGGCTTTCGAACTCAAATTGCACGCGGAAAAATTCGGTGAGGTACTCTTCATTGTCGAGCACGATGGTGTATTCCTTCCATTCGTCCGGACCAGAAGGTGCCCATGGAAATGGGTTGGGCTCTGCCGAGGGCAAGTCTGTGAAGCCGCGGTGCATGCGACGAAGGTCCCAATCGCTGCCGCAATCCCCCGTGACGCTCACCCGCAGACGGTCGTCTGTTTCAGAGGCTTCTGTGGTGCCTTTGTGCACATACGCCCACTTGTAATTCACGTGAATCTCGGTCATGCCACTCATGTCCATGGTGGCCGTGCGCAAGAAGTCGTCGTTGAATTCCACGGTGTTGCCCCAATTCTCGATGAACATGCACCGGTCTCCCGTTGCAGCCGCATCGTTGGTCAGCTCCCATGTCCCGTCGTTCAACGGATCTTCAATGAACCATTGGTCACTCGGAAACTCCCCTGCCTCAAAACCCTGGCTCAGCGGCAACGACATTTCACCCGCATCCATCACGTA
Source organism: uncultured Flavobacteriales bacterium (assembly GCA_965658245.1). Taxonomy (GTDB): domain Bacteria; phylum Bacteroidota; class Bacteroidia; order Flavobacteriales_D; family Sanyastnellaceae; genus UBA11663. The sequence continues at coordinate 1,128 of CBFHRO010000009.1, read as the reverse complement.
GACCGCCTCAGAGACGGTTCCGGAGATTTCATCCGTGCCATTGGACACGGTGAGGGTGACATCGTAAAGTCCAGGCTCCGAATACGTGTGGTACAACTCCTGAACACCGTCTGATTGCACCCCTGAAGTGGTTGTTCCATCCCCAAAGCTCCACGACCAACTCGTCGGACTGTGGTAGCTCTGGTCTGTGAATTTGACGCTGTCTCCCACACAGATGAGTCGGCGGTCCAAATCGAAGGTCGCCTCGCACAAGATGTCCTCCCCGGCCACCCCTGTCGCCTGCAGGTTGGCCGCCGTGGACAACTGGTTACGTTGGGCCACGGAAGACAGGGCCGCGGTGCGCATCCGGTCTTTTTGGCCTTGGGTAAACATGCGACCACAGTAGCTGTAGTCCATGTAATTCTGGACGTTGTCCAAGGAGCCACACGTCTCGCCGTACAGGTTGCCACAATTGGTCCAACCAATGGTGTTGGGGGTGTCCGAGACGTTGTCGTCCTCGTCGCAATTGTCTGCAAGACCCGGGTTGTTGCTGTTGCCCCAAGGGTGGCGCAAGTTGAGCCAGTGGCCCACCTCGTGGGTCAACGTGCGAGAGCGGTACAAATTGGAAGTCCCAATGGAGCCACAGTAGGTATGCTGCAGGACGATTCCGTCCATGTCTGAGTTTTGGTTGCCATTGACCGATCCGGGGTACAACGCGTAACCAGCCGCACCCGCAGCGTATTCACACACCCACACATTCAGGTATTTGTTCCGTGGCCACTGTATGAGCTCCTTCATTTCGGAATCGCCGACATAGGTCAGTTCACTCACGATGCGGTTGATGCCCGGGTGACAGTTGCCGTTGGGATCGCGTTGCGCCAGTCGGAATTCGATTTCGATGTCCGCCACGAGGTCTTCAAACTCCGGAATCACCTCATCAATGTTGGCATTGAGCGCACGAAAATTGGTGTTCAGCACGTCCACGGCATCGTGCACCTGGGCGGTCGAAATGTTCTCTGGTCCATTGAAGTGGATCACGTGAAACACCACAGGAATGATCAAAATGTCCTCTCGCTGCGACGCAGTCGTGCCTTGCTGGGTCTCCAGTTCAAGGGCACGCGTTGCCTCAAGGGCTGCGTTGCGGGTCTC
>CBFHRO010000008.1:0-51688 GCA_965658245.1 uncultured Flavobacteriales bacterium | reverse complement strand
TGTTGCTGTTGCGGTCGATCATGCGCCCGCTGATGTCGCGAAGGGCAATAGGTTGTCCTTGCTGACCCCGAAGGATTCGGAGGATGTTGAATTGTTCTGGGGTGACACCGTGGGGCTTCAGCAAGGCTCGATGCCGGTTGAGCATTTGGCTCGCGGTGTAGAGCACGGTCAATGCCAACTGCTGTTGTGGCGTGGCAAAGGATTGCATTTGGAGGGCCTCAGGTGTTTTCACGACACAAATGTACACACATTAGTTGTATGTACAATTAAAAAGTGTGAACGAAAAAAATGCACCTAGAAATGCGTCAATCTGGTTCAAGGTTGTTTGGCGGGTCAGGCGACCTCAGGAAGAGGCGAGGGATTTCCTCACGAAAGCCGAGATGACCTTGCCGTCTGCCTGGCCGGCCATGGCCGCCGTCGCAAGTCCCATCACTTTGCCCATGTCGGCCATGGAGGAGGCGCCGGAGGAGGCAATGATTTCTGTCACCTTCGCTTCGATCTCCGCCTCGGAAAGTGCCGCCGGCAAGAATTCTTGGATGACCTGGGCTTGCGCTCGCTCCTCGGCAGCGAGGTCCTCGCGTCCTTGGTCGGTGTAGAGGGCAGCTGTTTCGTTCCGCTGTTTGAGCAGCTTGCTCAGGATGGCGAGGGTGGTGGCATCATCAACGACATTGCCTGCGCCACCTTTGGTGGCTTCGAGCATGATTTTGCTTTTGATGTCACGCAAGGCAGAGAGACGTTCTCGGTCCTTGGCACGCATGGCATCTTTGATGCCCGCAGAAATGGAGTCAGCGAGGTTGGCCATCAGTCAACGTTGTCGTGGAGAAACGGATTGTCGTTGCGCAGTTCCACGCGGCGGTTGCCCTCCTCGTCGAATTCCTCTGAGAGGTGCATGCGGCTGACTTGCGAATCCGCACTTTGGGGCGTGTCGTCTATGGAGATGTTGCGACGCTTGTAAGCGGGCTCGTTTTCGAGGTCGGCAATGCGGCCAGGGAGGTTGAGCTTGCTCTTGAATTCAGCGAGGCTGCGGGTGATTTGGCGCTGACGCTCGGCAAAGGCTTCACGCGAAGGCTGAACGGAGGGAGAGGGGGTAGGAGCAGGAGAGGGTGCCGCACTTGGGGTGGGCTCTTCAGTGACGTTGAATTGGGGCGTCTCAGGTTCGGCTGGAATGTCGGTCGGCGTGGAGGCTTCAGGGGTCAAATCCTGTGGCTCAGGAACATCGTCCAAGTTGTAAATGATGAACTCTTCGTTCGTGGAGACATCTGCTTCCTTGGGAGTGTCCGCCTCGGGGGTCACTTCTGCCTCTGGGGTTTCTTCGTGACGCAAGGTGTCCTGTGGGAGGTTGGCTTGGGTCTCGGCAGAGGGGATGTCCGAAGCGGTGTTGGCGTCCTGTGTGGGGAAGAGCTCCCGCTGGGGTACGTCGAGGTCCCACTTGTTGCGGTCGATGTCAGCGGCAGGCGCGTCCTCTGATTTGAGGAAAGGCTCCGCTTCCGGCTCAGGGGCGGATGCGGCCTCCTGTGTGGGGGCCTCGGAGTCTTGGTCGTCGAGCCACACCTTCTTGGGACCGGTAGCTTGCGCTGGGGCATCGAGCGCGGCGGCGTCAAATCCTGTTGCAATGACGGTAACGCAGAGGTCTTCGCCCAAATTGGGGTCGGTGCCGTATCCCCAGATGACTTCGGCAGTTTGGCCTGCAGCCTCTTGAATGTGGTCGGTGATTTCCATGATTTCGTCCATGAGGATCTCCTCTGTGCCAAACGTGATGTTCAGCAAGACGAAGTTGGCGCCCGTGATGTCGCTGTCGTTCAAGAGCGGGCTTTCAAGCGCATCGCTGACGGCCTTCTGTGCGCGTCCTTGTCCCGAAGCGCTGCCCGACCCCATGATTGCGCGTCCGCTGTCGCGCATGACGGTGTTGACGTCGTTCATGTCCACGTTGATTTCCCCGGTCAACGTGATGACTTCCGCGATGCCTTTGGCGGCGGTGCAGAGGATTTGGTCTGCGTTGGCGAAGGCGCTGCGGATGGTTTGGTTGCCAAACAATTCTCGCAACTTGTCGTTGCGGATGATGAGAAGCGTGTCCACAGCGGCGCGCATGGCTTCGAGGCCTTCCGAGGCCTGTTGGTTCCGGCGGCGACCTTCAAACAGGAACGGGACCGTGACGATGCCCACCGTCAAGATGTCGCGCTCTTTGCATGCCTGCGCAATCACTGGGGCTGCACCGGTTCCCGTGCCGCCCCCCATGCCTGCCGTGACAAACACCATGCTGGTGTCCGATCCAAGAAGTCCTGTCACTTCGTCCAGGCTCTCAATCGCGGCGTTCTTGCCGACCTCGGGGAGTGAGCCCGCGCCTTGGCCTCCCGTCAGGGTCGCGCCGAGTTGAACTTTGCGGGGTACGGGGCTGATGTCGAGGGCTTGGGCATCGGTGTTGCAGACAATGAAGTCGACACCGGTGATGCCTTGCTCAAACATGGTGTTGACAGCGTTCGAGCCGCCACCACCAACGCCAATGACTTTGATGGGCGAGTTGGAGGACTGGGGAATGTTGAATTGCATGGGAGGGGATTTGCGGATGGAAGGGGAATCAGGCGAGGTCTTCGGTTTCAAACCAGTTCTTCACGCTCTGCATGAATTTCTGGATGCCCATGTTGGGCAAGGTCAGTCGATCGTTCTCAGCTGCCGGAGCATCGATGGACTTGGCGCGAATGCGGTCGTAACCCTTGATGACGAGTCCCACACCCGTCGAGTAGGAAGGGATGGAGGTTTCGTCGGGCGACTTGGCGATGTGCTCGCCGGGGAAGCCGAGGCGACAATCGAGCCCTGTGACGAATTGGAACAGCTGGGTGACGTGCTTCAATTGAGAGCCACCACCGGTCAGGACGATGCCGCCAATGAGCTGGTCTCCGTAGCCAGAGCTGCGGATTTCGTAGTGCACGTGCTCGATGATCTCGGTCATGCGCGCTTCGATGATTTGGGCGAGCGTCTTCAGGGCGATCTCCTTGGGCTTGCGTCCGGTGAGGCCGGGGATGCAGACGATCTCATTGGATTTGGTCTCCTGCGACAAGGCGGAGCCAAATTTCTTTTTCAGTTGCTCCGCCTGGCGCTTCATGATTTGGCAGCCTTGGCGGATGTCGTCGCTGATGACGTTGCCGCCAAACGGAATGACCGCGGTGTGGCGGATGATGCCGTCCTGGAAAATGGCAATGTCGGTGGTGCCGCCGCCAATGTCGACGAGGGCGACGCCCGCTTCCTTTTCTTCCTCGGAGAGGACGGAAGCGGCGGAGGCCAGGGGCTCGAGGATGAGCTGGTCGACTTCAAGACCGGCTTTGCGGATGCACTTGTAAATGTTCTGGGCTGCGGCCATTTGGCCGGTGATGATGTGGAAGTTGGCTTCCAAACGCACACCTGACATGCCGATCGGGTCCTTGATGCCTTGCTCGTTGTCGACCGTGAACTCTTGAGGGATGACGTGAAGGATTTCCTCACCGGGTTGCATCACGAGTTTGTGCATGTCCTCGATGAGGGCCTCAATGTCGTTTTGGCCGATTTCCGCTTCAAGGTTTTCTCGGGTGATGAGTCCGCGGTGCTGCAAGCTCTTGATGTGCTGGCCGGCGATGCCGACGTTGACGAGGCGGATTTGGGCACCCACCTTTTGCTCAGCCTCTTGGACCGCCTGCTTGATGGACGCGACCGTGCGGTCGATGTTGGCAACCACGCCTCGGGACACCCCGACCGATTCGCTGCGGCCGTAGCCCAGCAATTCGATCTTGCCAAACTCATTTTTCTGGCCAATGAAGCAGGCGATCTTCGTGGTTCCGATGTCGAGGCCGACAACAATTTCCTCGGCGTGTTGTGGGATTGAATTGTCCATCATGGGTAGCGTTGGGCGATCACTTGATCGCGGTAGGTGAGGTCAATGCGTTTGAAATTCCGAAGGTTTCCTCGCGCGACTTGGGCGCGGTAGAAGGCGAGCAGATTTCGCTTCTTGTGGGTGTGCTCCTCAGCGTTGCCGAGGACGATGTCGTGCCCTGCAAGACGCGGGTGCAGCACCAATTCTCCATGGTCGTTCATGGAGAGTTGGTCGGTGAGGGCATTCCAAAACGGGTCGTTTTGTGTGGCTTTCACAAACCGGTACCCCATGGTGGCCTGTGTTTCCCGGGTCACGTGCATCACGGGGATGTGGGGTGTGAAATGGGGGTCGAGGTCCAAACGTCGTCCCTCTTCGTCGAGGTGGTAGTCCGTGCCGTCAGGCAAGTGAACACGCATCACAGGCCGACGCTGCCACACCTCGATGTGCAGCACGCCATTCATCGAGGGATAGACCTCGGCATCGGCACAGGCGTCGAGGGCATGCAGGTGGTCCAAGACCGATTGCAGGTCAACGTCACTCATGAGTTCACCTTCCAGCCGCGTGGTGCCGAGTTGCTGTTCGATGCGTTCTGCATTGAGGAACCCCACCACGCCTTCGTCCTTCACATCGACTTCCACGCCCGTGACGCGCCGGGTTTCTGCCTCAAGGGAGGCAAAGCCGACCACCGCGCCAAGGGCGGCAAGGACGAGGAATGTGCTGAGGGTGCGTGCAATCATGACTTCAGTTCCGGCGGCCCTGCATCTGCTCAATGGCTTGAGGTACAAGGCGATCGATGTCGCCGGCACCTGCCGTAATGAGCACGTCTGCAGGACATGCCTTCAAGTCTCCGAAGATGGAATCTGAAGTCGAAAGATGTTTGTGTGGGGCCGAGATGTTATCAAACAGCCATTGTGCATCAACCCCTGGAATGGGTGCCTCTCGGGCGGGGTAAATCGGCAACAAAAAGAGGCGGTCAGCCAACCCCAAAACCCGCGCAAATTCCTCCCCAAAATCACGTGTTCGTGAGTACAAATGGGGTTGGAAAATCAGGGTGATGTTGCGGTGGGGCCACCGATCCCGAACGGCGGACAACAACGCCTCCAACTCCGTGGGGTGGTGCGCGTAATCGTCGATGTACACGGCGCTTGGGGTGTTCACATGCACCTGCATTCGGCGGTTGACGCCGTGAAAATTCGCCACGACATCGGCGACGTGATCGAGGCTGACGCCGGCATATGTTGCCAAGACCGCGGCCACCAAGGCGTTGGCCACATTGTGTTTTCCAGGAAGGGCCGGGCGCGCCGTGAATTGCATTTCGCCCAAATGAAATTCAACCTCTTGCCCCTCCGAGGACAGGACGGCGACGTGAGGGATGCCCTTGGGCTTGGTTTGGCCTTGTTCAACCACTGCAAACCGCTCCAACGCCGGACGCGGGTGCATCTCAGGCCAATCGAGGTCATGAGGCAGGAGGAGGGTCTCGGAGACTTGCGCGCCGAATTGCTCAAAGGCTTCACGGAACGCCTCGGGCGTGCCATAAACGTCGAGGTGGTCGGGCTCGAGGTTGGTGATGGCAGCACACGTGGGATGCAGTTGATGAAAACTGCGGTCAAATTCATCGGCTTCCACCACATGCCAGGACGCCCCCGGTCGGGTGAGGTAATTGGAGCCCGTGCGCGTGTCGATGCCGCCCAAAAACGCATGACACCCCGCTGTTCCGGCATTCAGCATCGCCGCGAGCCAACTGGACGTGGTCGTTTTGCCATGGGTGCCGGCCACCGCGAGGGTGGGTTGGTCCCGGGTGATGGCCCCGAGCAGGGCCGCGCGTTTGAGGGGTACGATGCCCAAACCTCGAAAATGCCCCATCAAAGGCAGGTCCTCGGGCACGGCAGGAGTCCAAACGACGGTCAGGCCTTCTTTGGGCGCCTGGGCCCAATTGGGAAGGTCCCGGGGATCAGACGAGTGGAGGACCGTCATGCCCTCCGATTCAAGGGCCTTGGTGAGGGGCGATGCAGTGAGGTCATATCCACCCACCACGTGGCCTCGTCCTGCCAAATGCCGGGCAAGTGCACTCATGCCGATGCCTCCAAGGCCGAGAAAAAACACGTGCTTGGAGAGGTGGGCCGACATGGGTCAGGCAATCAGGGATTCCAGTTCGTCCACGACGGCCGCGGCCGCATCAGGCCGAGCCGCTTGGGTCATGGCGTGCCCCATGCGTTGGCATGAGTCGGAATCGGCGAGCAGGCTGGCGAGTTGAGGTCCAAGTTGTTCCCGGACGTCTCGATCCGTCAGCAGGATGGCGCCACCGAGTTCGGTCAAACTTCGGGCGTTGTGGGTTTGGTGATCTTCAGCCACGTGGGGCGAAGGCACAAGGATGGCGGGTTTGCCCACCAAGGCCAATTCGGCGATGGACATGGCACCTGCACGGGAGGCGATGAGGGTGGCGGCATGATACGCCCAATCCATGCGGTCGATGAATCCTGAGCACACGACGCCATCGCAAGGATGCGCCTTCAACCAGGCTTGACAATCCGCTTCGTACCGCGCGCCGCATTGCCACAGGATTTGGTATCCGCGCTCCGAGCGTCTCGGTTGTTTGCCGAGGATGGCCTTCACGGCGTCGTTCATGGATTGCGCCCCGAGGCTGCCCCCCATCACAAACACCACGGGTTGGTCCGCGTCGAGTCCCCAATGCGCCAAGGCCTCTTGGGGAGGAGCGTTTCGCGTCTCGGCAAGGGCGCACACATGGCTTCTCAGGGGGTTGCCGGTTTGGACAATGCGGTCCTTGGGAAACCACCGTTCCAACCCCGGCAGGCCCGCACAAATCCGATCCACGCGGTTGGCGAGCAACCGGTTGGTGATGCCGGGAAAGCTGTTTTGTTCTTGGATGAGGGTGGGGATTCCTTTGCGCACGGCTTGGTCCAAAAGAGGGCCGCTGGCAAATCCACCCACGCCCACCACAGCTTGAGGGCGATGCGATCGAAGCAGCTTGCGGGCCTTCCACAGGCTGCTGATGAGTTTGAAGGGGAAGCTGAGGTTGCGGGTGCTCGTCAAAGAGCGGTCGATGCCGCTGATCCAAAGTCCATCGATGTCGTACCCAGCGGCAGGCACCTTCTCCATTTCCATGCGTCCAAGGGCACCTACAAAGCGGACTTGCGCGTCGGGGTTGCGTCGTTTGATTTCATCGGCAATGGCGAGCGCGGGGTGAATGTGGCCTCCCGTGCCGCCGCCTGAGATGATGACGTTGTGCAATGCTGCCATCACGTGAGGGTGTTGGCGCCGTTGGGAGCGGTGGGTGCGCCATCGCCATGTTGGACCACCCGTGACACCGCCAACATGATGCCCAAAGACAAGCACGTGAACAACAGGGACGTCCCCCCATAGCTGACCAAGGGCAGGGGCTGGCCGGTGGTGGGGAACAACCTCACCGAGACGCCCATGTTGACCAGGGCTTGCACGGTGATCATGAGGCCGAGGCCCAGGACGAGGTTTCGCCCAAATGCCGACTCGCATTTGATGGCCGTACGCGAAGCCCTGAAGAGCAGGGCGAGGTAGAGCAAAACGAGCCCCAATCCCCCCACAATCGCCCCCCATTCCTCGACGATGAAGGCGAAAATCATGTCTGAATAGGGGTGGGGCAAGAAGTTTCGCGACGTCCCGGAGGCGGGTCCGTGAGGGAACAAGCCGCCTTTGTGGATGGCCACCTGGGCCAATTCAATTTGGTAATCCTCGTCGCTTGTGGTCCCGGTGTCGTTGCCCGTGGCGAATCCCACAAAGCTCTCCATGCGGTTGGCCCAGGTCCCAAAACGCGGCAACGCCTCCGGTGCGGCCTTTCCAATGCCGTACAGCGAAGTCAACCCCACGAGGGCCAGCCCCGCGATTCGAAACATGTGCGACCATGGCAATCCTCCAACGAAAAGCATGGTGACACAAATGGCGCCGAGCATGGCGGCCGTGGAAAAATCCGACGGCAAAATCAACAGACAAACCAGGGCGATGCCGCCCAGAATCGGCATCAATCCCTTCCATACGTCGTCCAGGAAGGGACCGCGAACTTGCAACTGTCTCGCGACCCAAAGCACGAGCGCGAGCTTGGCAAAGTCCGAGGTTTGGACCGTCAGACCGATGAAGGGAATCTTGATCCAACGTCGCGCATCGTTGATGTCCGTGCCAAACAACAAGGTGAAAACCAGGGCTGCGATGGCCAGGACAAAGAGGGCGTTGGCCAGTTTCCCGAAATACTTGAAGTGGATGCGGTGAACCCCAAACATCACCACCCATCCCCCTGTCAGCAGGGCCATCTGCTTGAAGAGGAATTTGGCGCTGTTGCCGTCGGCTTTGTAGGCCAGCGTGCTGATGGCGCTGTACACGGTGACCAAAGAGGCCACGGTCAACACCAGGGCAATGCCCCAAAGCACGCGGTCGCCTTCCAGCCGCTGGCGGATGCCTGCGAGGAGTTCGTTCATCACTTCAGAGTCTCAATCAGAGTTGACGAACGGCCGCTTTGAAGGCGCGTCCGCGCTGTTCGTAGCTCCCAAACAAATCGAAGCTCGCGCATGCGGGAGACAACAACGCCGTCTCGCCAGACAACCCCAGCTCGTAAGCCTTAGCCACAGCTTCTTCCGCAGAGCTGACGTCCCAGCTGCTTTCCACGAGGTCGTCAAACGCGTCGTGGAGTTTGGCGTTGTTCTTGCCCAAGCAAATGAGGTGCTTGACCTTGTCTCGTACGAGGGGCAGAAGCGTGCTGTAGTCGTTGCCTTTGTCGATGCCGCCGGCAATCCAAATCACAGGTGCATTCGCACATTCAAGCGCATACCACACGCTGTTGACGTTGGTGGCCTTGGAGTCGTTGATGAACGTGATGCCGTTCACCTCTTGCACGAATTCAAGGCGGTGTTCGACGCCTTCGAAGCTTTGGAGGCTCTCACGAATGCCCTCTTTGCGGAGGTCGAGCACACGGCCAGACATGCTGGCGGCCATGGAATTGAAGAGGTTGTGTTTCCCCTGCACGGCCAGTTTTTGGATGGTCATGGAAAATGAATTGAAATGTTGGAGGATGAATTGTGAATTGTCTTGAGGGTCCAAACCGCCGCCGTGACCGTCCCGCATCACCTCGTTGAGGGTGCGTTCGGCGCTGATGGGCAGCAGTTGGGCGGACGTGCCGCGGTGGTCCAGCATGCGCTGGGTCCATTCGCAGTCCGCGTTGTAGATGAGGTGGTCCGCCTCGGTTTGGGAGGCGGTGATGCGCCACTTGGACGCGGCGTAATTCGCCATCTCGTCACCGTAGCGGTCCAAGTGGTCGGGCGTGATGTTGAGCAGCACCCCTACGTGGGGCCGGAACGTGCGCGTCCCGTCCAATTGGAAGCTGCTCACTTCGATCACCGTGGCTTCGGCGGCACCTTCGTTTCGGGCGACCCGCTCGGAAAGGCGTCGCGCCCAACTCGTGCCGATGTTGCCCACGCAGTCCGTGTCCCATCCTTCATGACGAAGCATGTGGTCGATCATGGACGTGGTGGTGGTTTTCCCATTGGCGCCCGTCACGGCCACCACGGGGGTGGTGTGTCCGAGGGCCGAGTGCACGCGCGAGGCGTATTCGATTTCGCTGATCACCTCGCGGCCTTGGTCTCGGCAGGTTTGCACCACGGGTGCATTGTCCGGGATGCCAGGGCTTTTGACCACCACGGTGCTGTCTTGCCAGCCGTCGGGTTGGTGCCCGCCGACTTCATGGGCGATGCCGGCCGCCTCGAGTTCCGCCACGCCGGGTCCTTTTCCTTCCCCCGCGTCGCTCACGAACGCGCACGCACCCAAGGACTTCGCCAAAAGGGCGGAGCCCACGCCGCTTTCGCCGGCGCCAAGTACGAGGATGGGATCAGTGAGGTTCATGGGGAGGGGTGCGGAGCAGTGAGGTCAGCGGACTTTGAGGGTGACGATGGTGATGACAGCGAGGAGCACGCCGACGATCCAAAACCGCGCGGTGATCTTGGATTCGGGCATGTTTTGCTTTTGATAGTGGTGGTGAAGGGGCGCCATGAGGAACACGCGGCGGCCTTCGCCGAACTTCTTTTTGGTGTATCGGAACCACCCCACTTGGATCACCACGCTGAGGTTTTCGATGAGGAAAATCCCGCAGAGCACGGGGATGAGAAGTTCTTTTCGGATGGCGATGGCGAACGTGGCGATGATGCCGCCGAGCGCCAAGGATCCGGTGTCGCCCATGAAAACTTGGGCAGGGAAGGCGTTGTACCACAGAAAGGCAATGCACGCCCCCACAAAGGCGGCGATGAACACCACGAGCTCCTCGGAGCCCGGGATGTACATGATGCTGAGGTAGTCGGCGATGACCGTGTTGGAGCTGACGTACGCGAGGACGGCCAGGGCCATGCCGATGATTGCGCTGGTGCCCGTGGCGAGGCCGTCGATGCCGTCGGTGAGGTTGGCGCCGTTGCTCACCGCTGTGACGATGAGGATGACGAGCGGGATGAACACGATCCACACGTACTGCGTGGCGTCGTCCACCAACCACGACAACAGCCACGCGTAGTCGAAGTGGTTGTCCTTGATGAAGGGGATGGTCGTGGCCGTGGAGCGGACCGTGGTCCAGGTGTCGTCGGCCGCCAATTCTTTGATGGCGATGTCCGGATGCCAAATCATCGCCGCCCCCAAAATCACCCCCATCCCGACCTGACCAATGACTTTGAACCGGCCGGCAAGGCCTTCTTTGTTCTTCTTGAAGACCTTGATGTAGTCGTCGATGAACCCAATGGTCCCGAGCCACACGGTGGCGAGAATCATGAGTTGGGTGTAGACGTTGGTGAGGTCCGCGAACAGCAGGGTCGGCACGAGGATGGCCCCGAGGATGATGAGGCCACCCATGGTGGGGGTGCCTTGCTTGTTCATTTGGCCTTCGAGGCCGAGGTCACGGACGATTTCGCCCACCTGCTTGAGTTGGAGGCGCTCGATGATGCGCTTGCCAAACAAAATGCCCACCAACAGCGACGTCATCAGACTCATCCCCGCGCGGAACGAGACGTAGCTGAACAGGCCGGCGCCTGGCAGGTCGTAGATCTCGCGGAGGGTGGTGAAGAGGTGGTAGAGCATGGTCTCGGATCGTCAGGTTCAGGTGGTGGGGGCGAAGGCTTCTTTCAACTCGAGGCGGTCGTCAAACGGGTGGCGTTCGCCTTGGATTTCTTGGTAGGTTTCGTGGCCTTTGCCGGCCACCAGCACGATGTCCCCGGGCTCCGCCAAGGCCGCGGCCGTCCGAATCGCCTCGCGACGGTCCACGATGCTGAGGCACTTGCGCTTGTCGATGGGGTCCAGCCCCTGCTCCATGTCCCGCAAAATCGCGGCCGGGTCTTCGCTGCGCGGGTTGTCGCTGGTCAGGATGACGCGGTCGGAGCCGCTCGTGGCGCTGCGCGCCATGACCGGGCGCTTCGCGGCGTCGCGGTCGCCGCCACACCCCACCACGGTGATGACCTTTTCCCCACCCGTGCGCACATGTGCGATCGTCTTGAGCACATTCTCCAGGGCGTCGGGGGTGTGGGCGTAGTCCACAATCGCGGTGATGCCATCACGTGCGGGGATCCGCTCGAAGCGCCCGGCGGGCGGCTTCAACAGAGACATCTGCGTGAGGGCGTTGATCTTGTCCGTCCCGAGCATCTTGCTCACCACGTAAACCGCGAGCAGATTGCTCGCGTTGAAGCCGCCCACGAGCGACGAATACAACTCCTGTCCGTCGAGGTGCAAGACCAAGCCGGTGATTTGGTTCTCGGTCAGTCGCGCGCGCTCGTCGGCGACGCTTTGCACCGCCATGGTCACCACCTTGGCTTTCGTGTCTGCGACCATGTCTTCGGCGTGGGGGTCGTCGGCATTGACCGCGGCAAACGCGGAAGCGGCCAGTTGGTCGAAGAGCTGTTTTTTGGCCTTGATGTACCCGTTGAAGTCGCCGTGGTAATCGAGGTGGTCGTGCGTGATGTTGGTGAACACCGCCCCGGCAAAGTGGGTCCCGGCGATGCGGTCTTGCACGATGGCGTGGGAGCTGGCTTCCATGAAGACATGGGTGCACCCGGCATCGACCATTTCGCGAAGCAGTGCCTGCAGGCTCAGGGCATCAGGGGTGGTGTGGGTGGCGGGAATCACCTGGTCCACAATGCGGTTCTCCACTGTCCCGAGCATGCCGGCTTTGCGGTCGAGGAGCCGATACAGTTGGTGCAAGAGGGTGACGGTGGTGGTTTTCCCGTTGGTGCCTGTGACCGCCACTACTTTGGTGTCGCGAGAGGGGTGGTCATGAAAGGCGGCAGCCATGTGGCCGAGGGCGTTGGCGCTGGACTTGACTTGGATCACCGTCACGTGCTCAGGGGTTTCCTCGGGCATGCGCTCACACACCACACAGGCCGCGCCCGAGGCGATGGCTTGATCGATGAAATCATGACCATCTACAACGGTGCCAGGAATGGCGACAAACAGACCCAAGGGTTGGACCTGGCGTGAGTCAACCGCGATGTGTTCGACAGCCACATGGGTGGTGCCTCGCACCTCGAGGATGCGCGCGTCGTAAAGCAAATCGGAGAGCAATTTCACGAGAGGCGGAGTTGAATGGTGGTGAGGTCGGTTCGCAGTGGCGTACCGGGGGCAATGGATTGTGATTTCACGGTCCCGATGCCGTCGTAGTCCACACGCAAACCGGCGTTTTCAAGGAGGTAGAGGGCGTCACGGAGCCCCATCCCGCGGACGTCCGGCACCCCGGATTCGGGGATGTCGAGTGGGGAGAGTTGGGCCGAAGTTTCGCCTGTTTTCACCTTCACCCAATCGGATGCGACGCCGGACGTGTGTTCCATGCCGAGCTCGCGGTAGAGGGTTTCGAGCGCTTCTCGCGCACCGTCGTTGGAGGCGGGAACCGATTGCAGTTCTGCAAGGGGGCCGCGACTCAGGGTGTGGAATGCAGGGTCCGTGGCGTAGATGAGGTCCGCCACTTCGCGGAACACGGGTGCGGCGATGGTGCTTCCGTAGTAGCTGCCGCTTTTGGTGTCCGCGATGACCACCACGCAGGAATACTGGGGGTTGTCGGCAGGGAAGTATCCGGCAAACGAGGCCCGGTAACGGCCTTGGGCATAGCCCTGGCCTGTGGCGATGCGCGCGGTTCCCGTCTTGCCTGCCACGGTGTAGGGTTTGTCCTTGAACACCCTTTGGGCGGTGCCTTCTCCTTGGGGGTCGCACACGGCCTCCATCATGGACTGGCATGCATTCAACGTGGAGGCATTGCAGATGCGTGGATTCAGCACAAACGGCGGGTACGTCTTCAGCACCTCCGACCCGGAGCGAAGTTCGCTGACCAACTGGGGGCGCATCATTTTGCCGTTGTTGGCCACGGCGTTGTAGAGCGCCAAGGTTTGAAGGGGCGTTTGGGTGACTTCGTAGCCAATGGCCATTTGGGTCAAACTCAGCCCCGTCCACTCGCGGTCTTCGATGGAGGTTTTCACCTTGGGTGTGGCCTCGCCCACATACCGAATGCCTGTTTTGTCTGCAACGCCAATGCGCTTGAGTCCTTCCAAAAAGGCTTGAGGGTTGTCTCCAAACGTGTGCTTCACAGCCAGGGCAGACCCCACATTGGAGCTCACTTCAAAGACCTTGTCCAGGGAGATTTCTCCATGGCCTCCGTCCTTGTGGTTGCTGTCACGCATCCGCTTGTTGTAGAAATAGATTTCTCCATCCCCCGTGTCGACGGAGTCGGTTGGGGCCATGCCGGCTTCCATGCATGCCATGAGGCTGGCGAGCTTGAAGGTGGATCCCGGCTCTACGGCCGTGCCAATGGCGTGGTTGAAGTCCTCCCAATATTCCACTTCGCCTTCGGCGATTTCGTGTCGGGTCAGGTTGGCGATGGCCCGGATGTAGCCGGTGGACACTTCGGACACAATCACCGTACCCCATGCCGCTTCGTGTCGCCGCAGTTGTTGTTCGAGGGCGTTGGTGGCCACGTCTTGCAGGTGCAGGTCAAGGGTGGTCACCACATCCATGCCTTCCACGGGGTCGACGAGGTAGTCGTCCGTCACAGGCATCCATTGGTTGCCCGCCACACGACGCGACAGTTGCTGTCCTTCGACGCCGGCCAATTCATCGTTCCATGCCCGCTCGATGCCGACGCGTTGGTGTTCGCGGTCGATGCCCACGGTGCGCGCGGCGAGCTTGCCAAACGGTCGCCGCCTGTTCTCTCGGCGTTCGAAGACAAGCCCGCTCTTGTACCGTCCCAGCTTGACAAAGGGGAGGTCGCGCAATTCTTGGTAGTCGGTGAAAGGGATGTTCCGGCCGATGAGTGCACCGCGGTGCCCGCGTGTTTTGGCGTTGTCAAATTTGGCCCTGATGCTCGTGGGGGTTTTGCCAGTGGCGGAGGCAAGGGCGATGCACAACGTGTCAATTTGTGCGTTGTACATGTCCCAACGCATGCCTTCGCACTTGGCGTCCCACCGCAAGTCGTAGACGGGGACGCTGGTGGCCAAAAGACTGCCGTCCCGAGAAACGATTTGCCCGCGGGCGGGCTCAATGGTGCGGACACTTGTCGAAAATTCTTCGCCGCGATCCGCCCATTTGTCGTGCTCCACGGTTTGGATCATGACAATGCGCCCAAACACCATCAACCCAATGATGGTGAGGCTCACAAACACGAGCCAAATGCGTCCTGTGTTGATGGGGGCATTCATTCGTTCGCGGGCAACAGGATGGGGGGTTCCGTGGGTTGTTCCAAGCCGAGCTCAGCCGTGGAGCGCGCAAGGCGGCTTTGTTGGAGTTGGGATTCGAAATCCGAGCGCAGCGTTTTTTCTTCCGCAGTGGCTTCTTCCAGTTTGTCCAGGGTGCGCTGTTTCTCGCGCAGGATGCGCTCCGTCTGGTATCCCAAACCGAGGTACAGGATGGTGAGAAAGCTGGCGAACAGCAGGAACGGGACTTGGCGCACCAAGGCTTCTCGTGCCAGGATTTCGCCACTGAGGACTTCGCGAATCAAGCCGCCAATTTGGTTGTCGGCACGACGCTTGCTGCGTCGCTCCTTCTTGTCCCGCTGCGCTGTTCGAAATTCCTCAGACGTGCGCAGGCGGTTGGGGTTGTTGGCGGCTGCGGCCTTCGCGGCCTTCGCGCGTGCCGCCTCGGATTGCGCCTCCTGTTGGGCTTCGCGCGCGGCAAGCTCCGTCGGCGTCAAGGTTCGGTTGCCGCCAGGTGCTTGGTCATCGCCTTTCGAACGTCGAAGGAATCCAAACAGCTTCATGGCATCCATTCGGTTCGTTCCGCCACGCGAAGGCGCGCGCTTCGGGCGCGGGGGTTGGTTTCCATTTCGGCGGCGTCGGCGACGATCGCCTTGCGAACAAGGGGGTGGAAGGGCGCTTGGATTTGGCCCTTCATGTCGCGCTTGACGTCGTCGTCAAAATTGCCTGAGCGCATGAAATGCTTGACCAGGCGGTCTTCCAGACTGTGGTAGCTCATCACGGCCAAGCGTCCCCCCGGCTTGAGCATGGCTGTGGCTTGGGTCAGCAAATCTTCCAGCGCGCCGAGTTCGTCGTTGATGTGAATGCGGATGGCTTGGAAAATCCGCGCGTAGAACTTGTTTTCCTTTCCGCGCGGGGCGGAAGGAGACAGGGTTCTGATGAGGTCGTGTGTGGTGTTCAGTGGGGCTTCTTGGCGCGCAGCGGCAATGCGGTGCGCCAACTTGTCGGGTCGGTTCAATTCTCCGTAACGGCGGAAGACTTGGGTCATTTCCGAGACCTCCGCCTTGGCGAGCCATGCACTGGCAGGCTCACCCGTTCCGGGATTCATGCGCATGTCAAGCGGGCCGTCGTGCCGAAGTGAAAAGCCCCGCTCTGCGGTGTCAAATTGATGTGAGCTTACGCCCAAGTCGGCGAGCAATCCATCCAAAGGCAGGCCTTGGTGGGCCCGCAGGAATTGTGGTGCATACCTGAAGTTGGCGGCCACCAGGGTGAACCGTGGATCGTCCAAGGCATTCGCGGCGGCGTCGGGGTCTTGGTCAAACCCAAACAACCTCCCGCCGGGCCCGAGCTTCGCCAAGATGGCCCGGCTGTGCCCGCCCCCGCCAAACGTCGCGTCCATCCACGAACCGTCGTGGGCCACGTCGCCGCCGAGGTCGAGCGCCTCGAGGGAGGCGTTCAGCATGACGGGGACGTGGTAGGATGTGGTCATTCTTCGTCGTTGCCGTCGAGGTCCTTGCGCACGTCTTCCGCCAAGTCGCCGAAGTCGAGGTTGTCCTCGTCTTGGATGACTTGCTTGTTGTACGCGTCCTGGTTCCAGATTTCCACTTTCTCACCCAGTCCGGAGACGATCACCTCTTTGGCATCCTTGGGATTGATGCCCGCATAAGCGAGGAGGGCGGAGGGCAGGTTGATTCTGCCCGATCCGTCCACGTCCACGTGGGTGGCGCCCTTCATGAATTTCCGCTGGAACAGCTGGTGCTTCCGGTTGTACCGGCTCAAGCGCGCCATTTCAGCATTCACCTTGTCCCATTCGGGCTTCGGGTACAGCACCAAGCAACCCTCGAAAATGTCGCGGTTCACCACGAGGCCGTGATGAATCACCCCATCCAACTGCTTTCGCAGTTTGGCAGGGAACATCAGACGGCCTTTGGCGTCGATGCGACAGGGGTGTTCTCCGAGCAGGTTGAGCATGGGTGCGTTTTCGCCAAATCAAAAGTACGTCTGATTTCCCACTTTCTCCCACTGGTTGACACTTTCTCCCACTTTGTGGATAAAGTTTGACCATTCGTCAGGAGGAAAGTCAATGAATACGTGGCTTCTAGAGGGGTGGGAGAAAGTGGGGCATTTTCGCTGTCAACACGTTATTCACAGGGGATGTGAACAACAGAACGTGGATGCATGGGTGGCACGTCGGTTTGCAGAACCCAAAGCGGGTGCATTTTTGACCTCATGGATTCAACCATTCTTGAACGCGGTCCCTACCACTATGTCGAGGAGGGCGAAGGCACGCCGCTCGTTTTGTTGCATGGGCTGTTTGGTGCACTGAGCAACTTCTCAGAGGTGCGCGCGCATTTCAGCCAGCGCTTCCGGGTCATCACCCCGATGCTGCCGATTTACGAGCTGCCCATGTTGGAAACGAACGCCAAAAACATGGCAAAGCACATCGCCGGGTTCCTGGATGAATTGGGGCTCGAGAAGGTGCATCTGCTCGGCAACAGCCTTGGAGGACATGTGGGGTTGATCTACACCCGTGACCACCTCGACCGGGTGGCTTCGCTGACGCTGACCGCCAGCAGCGGCCTGTACGAGAATGCATTTGGTTCCAGTTTCCCGAGGCGCGAGGACAAGTCCTACATCAAGGAGAAGGTGGCAGTGACCTTCCACGACCCCAAGCATGCCACGCCGGAGCTTGTCGACGAGTGTTTTGAAGCGGTCAACGACCGAAACAAGGTGCTCCGCATCTTGAGCATCGCGAAGTCCGCCATCCGGCACAACATGGCCAAGGACCTGCCGTCCATGGATGTTCCTGTGTGCTTGATTTGGGGCAAAAACGACATCATCACCCCTCCCGAAGTGGCCGAGGAATTCCTCGCGGGCTTTCCCGATGCGGACTTGCATTGGATTGACGAATGCGGGCACGCTCCGATGATGGAGCACCCCGAGACGTTCAACCAAATCTTGAGTGACTGGTACGCCAGCCGCGGCATCGCCTGAGTTCATGAGCGAGGACACTGGGGCTTGGGAATTGAAGGAAGCGTCGTTCGTCAAGAGCAGCGCGCAACCGTCGGAATGTCCCAAGCCGGATCGCCCGGAATATGCCTTCATTGGCCGTTCCAACGTGGGCAAAAGTTCCTTGCTCAACATGTTGGTGGGGCGCAACAGTTTGGCCAAAACCTCCAGCACCCCTGGCAAAACCCAGCTCATCAATCATTTCGATGTCGACGACACGTGGTACTTGGTGGATTTGCCGGGGTTTGGGTACGCCAAGGTGAGCAAGTCGGATCGGGTCAAATGGATGAAGGTGACCAAGCAGTACCTCGATTCGCGCACCAATTTGATGTGCGTGATGATGCTGGTGGATTCCCGGATTCCCGCCCAAAAAGTCGACCTCGAGTTCATGGCGTGGATGGGGGAGGTGGGGCTGCCCTTCGTGTTGGTGTTCACCAAGGTGGACAAGCTCAACAAGGCGGAGCGCGCGTCGTTCCTTCCAGCCTACGAAGCCGTCATGCTCAAGCAGTGGCACAAGATGCCGCCTGCGTTTGTGACCAGTGGCAACACGGGCGAGGGGCGAGAAGAAGTCCTTCGCTTCATCGCCTCCACCAACGGGCTGTATCAGCCCTGAGGCTTAGGATTCAATCACGCCAATGCGCTTGGCGAGCTCTTCCGTGAACCCACGGAGCGCGTTTGCGTGGTCTTTGTCGGAGGTGGAGCGTTCGTAGGTGTCGGCCAGGGTCATGATGGTTTGGACGACGAAGGATCGCATTTCCTCCACGCTCATGTCTTTGGTCCAAAGGTCCATCCGCATCGCGGCGAATTCCTTGGCGTTCCACATGGACAAAGCCATGGCAGAAGCGGGTTGGTTCATGACGCCGCCGTCTTCGGCGGTCCATTCCATGGCGACAGGCACCTGATTTTCGTCGGTGGTGACGTCGATGACAATGCGAGACGTTGTGGGCATGGCGCGAAAGTACGCTCAGGGCCGGTAGGCGCGCAAAATGGGTTGCGGATCGGTCCATTGAAGGACGTCGGCATCGGTCCACTCGGGATGGGCCTCCAAGGCGGCCTCCACGGCACGCCACCCCAAGAACATCCCCAGTCGGTCAGGACTGTCTTGGGGAATTCGGCCCACCCGCGTGAACGGACCTTCCTGGAACCAGCGCATGACGTCGCGGGGTGCCTTGGAAAACATCCGCTCTTGCGGTTGCATTTCGGCCCACGTGGCGCGCTCGTGGGCGACCGCCCACTGCCATTCTTCCTCGGTCCAATTCATCAACTCGGCGGGGGTGGCGTCTGGAAGACACCGTGACGCCGTGTGCAAGACTTTCCCCCAAAACAGCCACATGTCCACGGTGCGGGGTGCGGCAGGGATGCGGTGCTGTTGGCCCACGGCGACCCACCCAGTCAAGGCGTCCGAGGCCAGGCGGTCGGGCCGCATGCGTGCCAGTCGGTAGGCCGGAAACTTCGAGGGCGGGAGTTCGGCGTGCATCGGATGGTCGCTGCCCATGAACCAGTCGAGGCCCACTCCGATCCATGACGCTCCAGGATACACTGCGAAGTTGAAGCCCGAGGGCATCCAAATCACGTCGGGGAACACCGCTGTGGTGTCGATGACGTGCAGGCGCTTCAGTCCTTCGGTCAAGCGCTTGGACTCCCGCCCGAGGACGTCTGGGTCTCCCGAGGTGGTGTCGATGGCGCTGAGCATCGGCTCCATCTCCTTGAGGAACTGGTCCAGCACGTCGAGGGTCATCGAGTCCGAGGCCGACCCCAATTGCAGGATGTCTTCACACCACGCTTGCCAAAATTCCGGGTGGGTTTGTTGGAGATGCAACAGGGATTTGGCCCGGTTCTTGTCCTTTGGAAGGTTGTCAAGCACCTTCATCCAATTCACCTCGCGGAAACGCTCAGGCAGAGGCAGATGGTCGACCTCGATGGGAGGACGTTTGTTCTCGCAGCCGGCCAAGCCAAAGGCCAAAACACACAGCGCAACGTGGAACAACTTGCGGGAGGGGCGAGAAGGGCACATGAACGAAAGATTAGTTTTGAGCAAATCGCACAGACGATGACAAAGATGAACAACGACTGCGGGAAACGCGCCGCATGGATGAAGATCGCCTTGCTCTCGGGTTTGGGCGTTGGGATGGCCCTCCAGGGTCAATCCCAGACCCAAGGGTTCCGCATGGGGTTGGCTTTGGATCCCAATGTGTCTTGGATGAATTCACGTGATTTCGAGCACACCACGGACGGGGGGCGCGCCCATTTTGGCTACCAGTTCATGGCGGACATTCTGTTCGCGGAAACGTATGCGATCGGCACGGGTGTCAACGTGTTTCGCACGGGAAGCACGGTCGAATATTGGGAGCCCACCACCGACTCCACCTTGAGTCGGGTGTCTCGCAATTTCAACAACCAATACGTCGAGTTGCCGGTGACGTTCAAGCTTCGAACCAAAGAGATCGGCTACACCACGTACTACGGCAAGTTTGGAGGTGGCCTGGGGCTGAACACCCGCCGAGAAGCGGAGGAAGTGCGCTATGTGGGCTTCGAGCGCGACGGCGACATGTGGTCTCCCGTGGAAGACGCGGTGGTGCCCTCGCCTGATTTGATTTCGGGGGATTTCGCCAGCCTGTTCCGCGCGTCCATGATTGTGGGGCTCGGGTTTGAGCGTCGGATTGCAGGGACCACTGCGCTGATGGTGGGCTTCACGTACAACAACAGTTTGTTCTCCACCCACAAAGACCAAACCGTCGTCAAGGAAGACGCCTCGGGCGTGCCTCGATTTGGGGGTGACGGTCCGCTGACGACTGAAATGATTGGACACGACAGCTTCCTGGCCATGACGGTCGGGGTGGTGTTCTGAGTCCTTCTTGACCGCCCGTGTCCCGGGTTTGGGGCTTGCGTTGCAAATTGCACGTCACAAACCTGTCCAATGGCCCAATCCTCATTCGCTCCAGACGCTGTTGCCCAACACATTGTGGCTTGGCTCAAGAACTACTTGGCCGACTCTGGCATGGACGGTTGGGTGATCGGCGTTTCGGGAGGCATTGATTCTGCAGTGACGTCCACCTTGTGTGCGATGACGGGTGCCCCCACCACATGCGTGGAAATGCCCATCCACCAGGCCCCCGACCAAGTGAATCGGGCCTCCGAACACATCGAAGCCTTGTGCACGCGTTTTCCAAGGGTGCGGCGCTCGACGGTGTCCTTGACAGAGGTGTACGACACCTTTTCTCGCGCCTTGCCCGACGGCCCCGATGAGAGCAAGGGCTTGGCCATGGCGAACGCTCGCGCCCGGCTGCGCATGACCACATTGTATGCGTTGGGGCAGCGCGTCCGCGCACTGGTCGCAGGCACGGGCAACAAAATCGAAGACTTCGGGGTGGGGTTTTACACCAAGTACGGGGACGGCGGCGTGGACCTTTCGCCCATCGCGGACCTCACCAAAACCGAGGTGTTCGCCCTGGCGGCACATTTGGGGGTCATCGATGCCATTCAGCAAGCTGCGCCCACCGATGGGCTCTGGGGAGACGACCGCACCGACGAGGATCAACTCGGCGCCTCCTACCCCGAGCTTGAATGGGCCATGTCCTGGGAGGCGGCACATGCCTCGCTTTCTGACGAAGCGCGCGAAGCGAAAGAACGCATCTTGCCGTGGCGCCAGCAAGAGGTGCTGGCCACGTACCGCAAGCACCACAGGGCCAACAAGCACAAAATGGTGCCCATCCCTGTGTGCGTCATCCCCGATGAAGTCCGGCAGGCTTCGGCCTGAGTCAATCGTCCGCCTCGAGCGTCAATCTCGTGGTGGCTTCCCGTCGTGGATTTCCGTCGTCCGGGATGGTGACCAAGACCACGGTGTACGTTCCCGACTCCAGGTAGTCGTCCCCATGGCGCATGGGAATCGCCAAGGATTGCAGTCCCTCGACGAGGTTCACGGTGCCTGCATCCACCACAAAGCCGCTTGTCTTCTGCAATTGGCTCAAGATGGCCGACGCGCCTCCACCTGTGGTGGCGGTGGAGTCTGGTGCCTCCGGAGCGGAGGGGATGAACCTCAATTCGAGTTTGGCTTGCGCTGCTTGATCAGACCAAACCCACGTGTTCACCACAGGGTCTTCAGGCTCTGACCACGCCCAACCGCGCTCGCCCCACCACGAGGCTCGAACGGCTTCGATCGCCTCCTCTTCAAAGGCCAGAGAGGCTTCGCCCCAGGCATCAGGGGAACCTTCCTTGTCCATAAGGGGGCTCAAGTCGAGGACGTAGATGCCTCGGCCGTGCGTGCCGATGATCATGTCGTCTTCCCGTTCTTGAATGACCAAGTCGTGGACGGGCACACGCGGCAGGTCTTGGTGGAGCATGGAAAACGACGTTCCTGCATCGGTGGTGAGGTAGGCGCCTCCATCCGTGCCCACGATCCACCAACCCGCGCGGTCCGCACTTTCGACAAGGGCATTGACCGGTTCGTGGGGCAGGTTCTGCCCCCAATCTTCCCAGGACTTTCCCGCATCACGCGTCGCAAACACCATCGCGTCCAGGCAGTCGTGTCGGTAGCCGTTGAGGGCCACCACCAACAGGTCAGGGTCGTGCTGAGACCAGCTCACTTCGCTCACCCAAAGGTGTTTGAGGTTGTCGCCTTTGCCCGTTTGGGTGGACAGCGGCAGCTTCAGGCGATTCCATGTGTGCCCTCCGTCTGGGCTGATGTGGACCAACCCGTCATCGCTGCCTGTGGCCAACACGCCAAATTGCGCGGGGTGCTCCGCGAGCGTGGTCAACGTTCCAAAGGGCACGTTTCCGGGGAGACCACCTCGTGTGAGGTCGTCGCTGCGCGTTTCAAACGTGTCTCCACGGTCGAGCGAGCGGTGCACCTTGTTGGACGCCATGTAGAACACGTCTTGTTGGTGCTTGCTGAGGACAATGGGGGTTTGCCAATTCCACCGGAGTGGGGATTCTCCGAGCGCATGGGAGGGGTGCAGGGAGGTGCGCTCACCCGTGGTGCGGTCGGTGCGCATGTACCACCCAAACTGGTAGCCCGTGTACACCACCTCATTGCTCCGGCTGTCCACTTCAATTTGCATCCCATCGCCCCCGCCCAGGGAGGTGAATCCGTGGTGGCCCGTTTGGTGCCAAGCCGGCGATTCGACATGATCGTGGTCGCCCACCCAGGTGCCGTTGTCTTGAAGTCCGCCATAGATGCGGTACGGGTCGGCTTGGTCGACTTCCACGGCGTAGAATTGCCCCACCGAAGGGCTGTTGCATTTGATCCACGAGTCTCCACCGTCCCAAGACACGTTGATCCCGCCATCGTTGCCGTTGACAAGGTGGTTGGGGTTGGAGGGGTCGACCCAAAGCTTGTGGTGGTCGACATGCACATTGGACGCCCCCACCGAAGTGAAGGTGCTGCCGCCGTCGGTGGACTTCAGCAGCGGAACGCCTGCGATGTAGATGACCGAGGCATTTGAAGGGTCCACGGCCACCGTGCCGAAGTAGTAGCCGTAGGTGTAGCATACGTCATCGAGGGGTTCGTCGTGGGTTCGAATCCAGGTGCCCTCCTTGGTCTGAGAAACGACCTGGCGGTCGGCCAATGGACTCAGCGCTGCAGAAGCGCCTCCTTGGGAAGAGGTGCTGCGGTTGGGGACGCGATACCGGTACAACTCCGGCCCCACGATCTCGGCTTCAAACAGGGCGCGGTTGCCGTCGGTGAGGTAGTCGTAGAGGGCCCGAACCTGCAGTTTGCCCGCCGCCACGCGTGCCTTCACGGACGCGGCGCTGTCGGCTTCTTCAAACCCTTCCCGGTCCAAAAACACCTGCAAGTCCGCGTTGTCGAGGCCCTTGAACGTGGTCTTGTCCATCTCAAGAAAATCTGCTGCGGCCAACCCTTCTTCGTTCGCTTCGGGCTGCGCTTCACGAGGCGCCTGGTTGTCGATGAGGGCGAACAGGGTTCCGGAGGCGCTGTGGTAATTCAATCCAATGCGTCCCGCGTCAGGTCCTTCAGGAAAGTCGTTGTCCGCAGAAATGCGCGTCCATGAGTCCCCGCCGTCGAGGCTCTCCCAAACCCCAGATCCTGTTCCGCCTTCAGTGAATTCATGCGCCCGGCGGGTGCGATCCCACGACGCTGCAAAGAGGTGGTCGGGGTCCGTCTCGTCGGCGACCATGTCCACAAAGCCCACGCCGGGCACCGTCAACACGGCCTCCCACTGAGCACCGCCATCGGTGGTGCGGTACAGGGCGCCTCCAAGGTTGTCGGAGTAGAGTTCGCCCAAAGCCGCCACCCACATGCGGTCGGGGTTGACTTTGTCAATGATCACCCGCCCAATGTGGTGGCTGCCTTCCAATCCTGCGTGGCGCCACGACCTGCCGTGGTCGTCGCTGAGGTACACGCCATCGCCGGCGTAGGAGCTTCGCGAGGAATTCACCTCCCCAGAGCCGACCAGCACCCGTCCTGACGGGTGGGCGTCGACTGCGCCGAGAAGGCATGTCTCTGGGAGCAAAGGGTCAAACGTGGTGCCGTGGTTGACGCTTTTCCACAGGCCGCCCGTGGCGTAGGCGACGTACATCGTGTCCGCCACGACGGCGACATCCACCACGCGTCCCCCCATCACCGAGGGCCCGACATTGCGCAATTCAAGGCCGCTTGTCCACGTGTCGAGGGCGGCGCGTTCCGCGCTCACGCCAGCACGGATGTGGGCGGGACTCGGTCCCCAGGACTGGGCGGTCACGGATCCGGAAAGGGCGGCGCAAAGGCACCCGAGGGTCCAAAAGGAAGAAGATGCGGTCATGACAGCTTGGGGTTGTTTTTGTGGCGGTCTGCATCCCGCGAGGTTTTCTTGGCCACGTTGTCGGCCAAGGCTTGGGTGAGGTCCACCCCGGTTTGGTTGGCCAGGGCCATCAGGACCCAAAGCACGTCGGCCATCTCGTCGCCCAAGTCGCGGCCCGCGTCACTCGGCTTCTCGCTCTGCTCGCCGTAGCGTCGGGCAATCAGCCGCGCCAATTCCCCCACTTCCTCAGTCAGGATGGCCAAGTTGGTGAGCTCGTTGAAGTACCGCACCCCCACCGTTGTGATCCACGCGTGCACTTCTTCCTGCGCTTGGCGAAGGGTGACTTCGGGCGCGTCGGAGGGGGGGAGGTTGAGTTTGCTCATGGGGTCATTCTTTGTCTTTCGTGTCCATCCAAATCGTCACCGGCCCGTCGTTCACCAGGTCCACCTCCATCGCGGCTCCGAACTCCCCGGTCGCCACAGGCGTTCCGGTTTCGCGTTCGCAGGCCTGGACGAAGTGTTCGTACAACGGGATGGCGTGGTCGGGTTTCGCGGCGCGGATGAAGGAGGGGCGGGTGCCTTTTTTGGTTTTGGCGTGCAGCGTGAACTGGCTGATCACCAGCAGGCGGCCACCGACTTCGGAGAGGTCTGCGTTCATTTTGCCTTCGGCGTCGTGGAAGACCCGAAGCTTGGCGATTTTGGCCGCAAGCCAGTCGGCGTCGTCTGCCGTGTCCGCATCCTCAATGCCGACAAGCACACAGAAGCCTTGCTGGATTTGGCCAACCACATCTCCTTCGATGCGGACTTCGGCCCTGCTTACCCGTTGAATCACCACACGCATGCCGCAAAATAACCACCGCCCCGTGAGCGATGGGGACAGGTCGTGGAAAACAAGGAGAGAAAGGGGGTGAATCGGCGCGGCAGGCCCGGGGGGTCGATGTATTTTTGGGCTCAGATTCAACGACGAACGAACCCACCGTCCCCACGATTCATGAAGGCTTCCATTGCCCCAGCAACCCTCGAACAAGCTCAAGACATGGGCCTCCGCCCGGAGGAGTTTGAGCAGATCAAAACCATCCTCGGCCGCACGCCCAACTTCACCGAGATGTGCGTGTATTCCGTGATGTGGAGTGAGCACTGCTCGTACAAGAATTCCATCAAGTGGTTGAAGACCCTTCCCAAAGAAGGTCCTCACATGCTTGTCAAGGCCGGGGAAGAGAACGCCGGCATCGTGGACATCGGCGATGGCTTGGGGTGCGCCTTCAAAATTGAAAGCCACAACCACCCTTCGGCCATCGAGCCTTACCAAGGTGCGGCGACGGGTGTCGGCGGAATCAACCGTGACATTTTCACCATGGGCGCGCGTCCCATTGCCCAGCTGAACAGCCTGCGCTTTGGCGACCTCTCCAACCCCCGCACCAAGTGGCTGCTGGAGGGTGTGGTGAAAGGCATTGGCGACTACGGGAACAGCTTTGGGGTGCCCATTGTGGGGGGTGAGGTCTTCTTCGACCCCAGCTACCAAGTGAACCCACTTGTCAATGCGATGTCCGTGGGCATCCTCGAAGCAGACAAAATCATCTCCGCCACGGCTGCCGGTCCAGGCAACCCCGTCTACATCGTCGGCTCGGCCACGGGAAAGGACGGCATTCAAGGCGCGTCCTTTGCGTCGAAGGACATCACCGAAGAAAGCGCCGACGACTTGCCCTCGGTGCAGGTGGGCGACCCCTTCCAAGAAAAGCTGCTCCTCGAAGCGACCCTCGAGCTTTCTAAAACCACGGCCGTGGTCGGCATGCAGGACATGGGGGCTGCGGGCATCACATGCTCCACCTCTGAAATGAGTGCAGCTGGCGAAGTGGGCATGGACATCCACCTGGACCGGGTGCCCTTGCGCCAACAGGACATGGAGCCTTTCGAGATTTTGCTCAGCGAGTCTCAGGAGCGCATGCTCGTGGTCGTTCACAAGGGACAGGAAGAGGAAGTGAAGGACATTTTCAAGAAGTGGGATTTGCACGCCGAGCACATCGGTGAGGTCACCGAAGGCGACCGCATTCGCTACTTCATGAACGGCGAACTCGTGGGAGACGTGCCTGGTTCCACGTTGGTGCTCGGCGGGGGTGCCCCGGTCTACGAGCGGGAATACACGGAGCCTTCATGGTACGCGGAGGCGCAGGCGTTTGACCCCAACTCCGTGCCCGTTCCTTCCCTGGACGAGTGCGCAGACATTGCCCAAAAGCTCATCTGCCTTCCCAACATCGCTTCCAAGAAGTGGGTGTGGGAGCAATACGACAGCATGGTCGGCACCATCAACCGTTCGACAAATCGTCCCTCGGACGCGGGTGTGGTCAGCGTACGCGGCACGGACAAGGCCCTGGCACTGACTGTGGATTGCAATGCACGTTACGTTGAGGCTGATCCTGAAATCGGAACCGCGATTGCGGTGGCCGAAGCGGCCCGCAACATCAGCTGCACGGGCGCCGAGCCTTCGGCGATCACCAACTGCCTCAATTTTGGCAACCCCTACAACCCGGAAGTGTACTGGCAGTTCGTGGGTGCCATTCAAGGCATGGGGCGTGCATGCCGTCACTTCAACACCCCAGTGACAGGGGGCAACGTGAGCTTCTACAACCAAACGGCCAACCCCGACGGCTCGGCGCAGGCGGTGTTCCCCACGCCGACAATTGGCATGGTGGGGGTCATGCACGACCGGAAGCACCACACTGGATTGGACTTCAAAGAGAAGGGAGAACTCATTTTCCAACTTGGCGGTTCAAGTGGCTGCATCAACGCGTCGGAGTACCTCGCGAACATTGTGGGCATCGACCGTTCTCCCGCGCCTCATTTCGACATCGAACAAGAAGGCAAACTCCACGCATGCTTGCGCGAAGTGGCCCAAAAAGGTCTCGCCGCAGCTGCCCACGACGTGGCGGATGGCGGATTGTTCATCACACTGCTTGAAATGGCCATGCCCAACGGGCTTGGATTTGACATCGTCACCGACGACGAGGTCCGCTTGGACGGCTTCTTGTTTGGTGAAGGACAAGGCCGCGCGGTAATCAGCTTGAAAGAGGTGGACCAGGACGACTTCTTCGACGTGTGTGAAGCACACGGGCTGCAGCCCACCTTGTTGGGTCACGTGACCAAAGGCAAAGTGGTGGTCGACGACAAGCGCTTCGGGTTCTGCGAAGAGCTGCGGGCCTATTATGACAATGCCCTCGAAGAAATCTTGACGGAAGACTGATGCTGAAGTCGCTGGCCAAACACCTTTCAGGCATTGCACTCACGTGGGTGCTCGTGTTGGCAGGCACGTTCTTTTTGTTGAAGTGGTACAGTCAGCCGTCTGCCGAACGGGAAGTGCCAGCTTTGGCGGGTTTGTCCCGGACGGAAGCGGCGGAAACGCTGAGCGCATTGGGACTGCAAGCGGTTTGGCAAGACTCCATTTATGCTCCGGCAGGGACACCGGGGACGGTTGTGGAGCAGCACCCTCCAGCGGGAAGCTCGGTCAAAGTCGGAAGGAATGTCTTGCTCACGACCTACCGCATCACCCCGCCGAGTGAGCGAATTGGCATTCAGGAGGGTCAGGATGCCCGCATTGCCGAGCGGATTTTGACCACACGAGGGTTTGACGTCAAGGTCAAGGATGAGCCCAACACGTTGTTGGCAGGGAAGGTGCTCCGGGTCGAGCACGAAGGACACTCTCTTGAGGCCGAGTCGCGCCTTCCCAAGGGGACAGCCCTGACCTTGGTGGTGGGCGTGACCGGCGGCAAAGACGTGCGCGTTCCATGGCTCGTCGGCTTGTCCTTGAAGGATGCCCAAGGCATCTTGTCACGTCGGCATTTGGCCTTGGGACACGTAGGGTATGCCGACGACGTGGTCACCGCACTCGACTCGAGTTTGGCTGTGGTGGTGTCCCAGGACGTCAGCCCTGGGAGCCAACCTTATGTTGCGGAGGGAACCGCCATTGACCTGTACTTTGGCAAACACTGAATTTGATCAATCCATGCGCACGATTTTCACTTTTCTGTCGTTCCTGAATCCAATGAAGAATGTGACCCCATGCGCAGTGGTGAGCCGCGCCATGACCGCAGCGTTGGCCTGCGTTTGTTGGACGCAGTTGGGCATCGCCCAAGAGCAAGAGCGAGATCTGCAGCGGGTGTTCATTCCCGAGACGCGTGTCAAGGCGATTGAACAGGCCCGCGGTGGCGGGGCGACCTTGTTGCCTCCCTTGGGGTTGCCGTTTGTGGACGACTTTGCTTGGCCCAGTTTGTATGAGGAAGAGGGGGCTGTCAACTTGAAACGATGGGAGCCCAGCCCCGTTCGTCGGACGACCACCATGGCATTCCAAGCGCCAACCATTGGCTGTGCGACCCTGGATGGGATGGATGCCTTGGGCAACCCGTACCTCCTCAATCCAACCAACGCCGTCGGCTATGCCGACACGTTGACCTCCCGTCGGTTGTTGCTGGGGAGCAATGTGCCCGCGGACAGCGTGGCGCTGTCGTTTTGGTACCAAAGCGGTGGAATCGCGAACGGTGCAGATGCCGGGGAAGACAGCTTGATTGTGGAGTTTCGAACGAGCATCACCGACGAAGATCCGTGGCGATGGGTTTGGTCCACGGAGGGCATCGACGACGACACCGCATTTCATCCCGTGGTCATTCCCATTGTCGGCACCGAGTATTTTCACAACGACTTTCAATTCCGGATTCGGAATTATGGCGCCCTTGAGGGCAATGTGGACACTTGGCACCTCGACTTTGTGAGGGTGGCTGAGGACGGCATGGTGCCTGCGCCCTTGTTTGAGGAGATTGCCTTTGTGACGCCGCCCACAAGTTTCTTGAGATTCCCTTGGACGGCCATGCCTTGGCCCCACTTTGTGGATTCTGTGGACAGTTACACGGCCACCTCTGTTTCAACCTTGCACAGGAGTTTTGGAGACGGCACCAACAGCCAAGAGAACATTGGGCTCAAAGTGCAGCGCGTGGATGTGGAGGGCAACGTCAACACTTACACCCCGTTGGCCGGTGAGATCCCCAACAATTCGGTGCAGGGCCTGTTTGAAACGGACTACATCGACGATGTGGCCATCTTCACCTCGTTGTTCAACCCAGCGTTGAGCGATTCGTTTGCCACCTTCCACGTCTCTTTGTGGGAAGATGAGGTGGGAGGAGCCAACGGCACAACCCAAACCGGCGTCACCGACAACGACAGCATCGTTCACGTGCAAACCTTCAAGGATTATTACGCGTACGACGACGGCACGGCTGAAAAGGCATACGCGCTTGAAGGGCAGGGAGGCGAGCTTGTGGTGGGTTTTGACATTCAAAAGCCAGATACATTGGACGGACTTTGGATTCACTTCACCCCCTTCTACGACGACGCTGCCGGGGAGACGTTCACGCTGAAAATTCGGGAAGAGGATGAGGAGAACCCTGGTCAGCCTGGGGGAGAAATCGTGACCCAATACACCATCCACGAGCCGAATTACTTCGCCAACGCCTACGACGGCTTCACCTACCTGCCTTTTGAGGCTCCGATTGCGGTGTCGGGCAGGATCTATGTGGGGTTTGTTCAGCAAGGCGAGGAGCGCATCCACGTGGGGTTGGACAAATCCACCAACACCAACCCCAATTACCTGTGGTACAAATTCCCAAGCACGCCTTGGTTGCCATCCGGAATTGAAGGGTCTCTGATGATTCGACCTGTGCTGCGGGCAGGGAAAGAACTCGTGGTCAACGTGACGGAGCAGCCCTCACAAGCCCCAGTTCTCTTCCCCAATCCAGGCACCACGACCTGTCAGTGGGTGCTCGATCAGGTCACGTCAATTCGGATCCACGACATGACGGGGCGCGAGGTGGCAACGTGGCCGCGTTTGGCACCTGGGATGCACGCATGGACCACGGGGGTTCCGGGGGTGTATCTGGTCATCGGGACCACGGCCGACGGTGAAAGTTGGACGCAACGCTGGATCGCACGTCCATGAGTGAGGAAGCCCTGAACGAAGAGGACCAAGGAGAAGAGCTGTTCGAGCATCATCGACTCGTGGCTGATCCCGGCCAAACGCCCCTTCGCGTGGACAAATTCATCATCAACCGGGTGGCACACCTGTCGCGCAACAAACTCCAAACCGCCGCCAAGGCTGGATATGTGCGGGTCAACGGTCAACCGGTGAAGAACAACCACAAGGTCAAGCCGGCAGATGTCGTCACTGTGGAATTGCCCCAACCCGTGTACGAGTTTGAGTTGTTGCCCGAGCCCATGGATTTGGACATTCTCTATGAGGATGACGACCTCTTGGTGCTCAACAAACCCATGAATTTGGTGGTACATCCGGGGCATGGCAACTATTCTGGAACGCTGGTGAACGGCATTCTGCATCACTTCAAAAACATGCCCAGCCTGCCCAACCAACCTGAGCCACGGCCGGGATTGGTTCACCGTTTGGACAAGGACACAACGGGACTGATGGTGCTCGGCAAATCGGAGCGCGCCCTGACCGACTTGAGTGAGCAGTTTTTTGAGCGCTCGGTGAACCGACGCTACTGGGCGCTGGTGTGGGGCGATGTGATGGAGGACGGGACGGTGACGGGCCATGTCGGACGTTCGCTTCGCGACCGCCGGGTTCAACAGGTGTTCGAAGATGGGAGGGAAGGCAAGCATGCCGTGACCCATTATCGGGTGCTGAAGCGGCTGGGACCTGTGACACTGGTGGAGTGCAAACTGGAGACTGGACGTACCCACCAAATCCGCGTGCACATGCAGCACATTGGACATCCCTTGTTTGGCGATCCGATTTACGGTGGCAATGTGGCTGTGAAGGGGGCGCCCGGCGGCAAATACAACGCCTTTCTGCGGAACATGTTTGAGGCGTTGCCCCGTCAGGCCTTGCACGCCAAAACGTTGGGCTTCACCCACCCTGGCACCGGTGAACGCCAAGATTTTGAATCGGAGTTGCCCGAAGACATGGCCAAGGCCATTGCCAAATGGACGACCTACATCGAGGCGTCTGGACTTTGATTCAGTGTGCCGTCAGGCGCCCCACCTCTTCCAAGGCCTTTTCCCACTGGTTGACGTGGTCCTGCATCTCTTGTTGTACGGCTTCATACGCGTAGGCCAGTTCGGTGACTTTGTTGCGGTCTGAGGGGTCCACTTCGGCCATGGAGGCATTCAATTCTTGCTGCTTGACCTCGAGTTGGGCGATGGCTTTTTCGTGTCGGTCGACCGCATTTTTGGCTTTGCGCAGCGCCTTCTCGATGGCTTTCCGGGCTTTGTAGTCGTCGCCTCCCGAAGTGGGTTTCGACACATTGCGCTTGGCTTCCTTGTTGCGTTCGACCTTGACGGTCTTGTTGGCTTCGTAGGCAGTGATGCTTGCAGCGTGCTTCTCGTGCAAAAATTGCTTGATGTCCCCGATGTACTGCTTCAAACCCGTGGGCGTGACCTCGTAGACGAGTTGGGTCATGTCGCTGAGAAAGTCCCGGTCGTGCGACACCACCATCAAGCTTCCGTCGAATTGTTGAAGGGCCTCCTTGAGCACGGATTTGCTCTTCAAATCGAGGTGGTTGGTGGGCTCGTCAAGAATCAAGACGTTGTAGGGGTGCAGCAGCAGTTTGCACAAGGCCAAACGCGCCTTCTCTCCCCCGGAAAGCACCTTCACTTTCTTGTCGATGTCTTCGCCCGAGAAGAGGAACGATCCCAACAGGCCGCGAAGCTGTTTCCGAACGTCTCCCACAGCCACTTCTTCGAGCGTCTCCATGACCGTCAGGTTGCCGTCGAGTTCGTCGGTTTGGTTTTGGGCGTAGTATCCGATGTCCACGTTGTGCCCCACGTTCAAGGCGCCGGCGGTGCAGGACTCCTGCTCCAACAACATGCGTGTCAGGGTCGTTTTTCCCGCGCCGTTTTTGCCCACAAGGGCCACCTTCTCCTGACGCGCCATGATGAAATCCAAGCCTTCAAAGACCGTCAAATCACCGAAGGATTTTTTGACGCCCTCCGCCTCGAAAATGACCTTGCCCGATCGCGGAGCGGGAGGGAAGCGAAATCGGATCTGCATGTTCTCGGCGGCATCCACCTCCACGCGTTCGAGCTTGTCGAGTTTCTTGATGAGGCTTTGGGCAAACGCTGCCTTGTTCTTTTTGGCTCTGAACTTGTTGATGAGTTCTTCCGTCTCCTGGATGTACTTCTGCTGGTTTTTGGCAGCTTGTTCTTGCCTGGAGCGCTCTTCTTCGCGCCAAACTTGGTAGGCGGAGTATGGGCCTTTGTAGTCGTAAAGTTTCACCCCACCAATCTCCACTGTGCGTTTGGTCAATGTGTCGAGAAACACCCTGTCGTGAGAGATGAGCAGGATGGCGCCAGGATGGTGGAGCAAAAACGCTTCAAGCCACTCGATGCTTTCAATGTCGAGGTGGTTGGTCGGTTCGTCGAGCAACAACAAATCGGGTTGCATGAGAAGGAGCTTGGCGAGTTCCACCCGCATTTTCCAGCCACCGCTGAACTCGGACATTTGGCGCTGCAGGTCGGTCGTCTTGAATCCAAGCCCCTGCAAAATCCGATGGGCCTGTTCTTCCGTGCTTGAAGCGCCGATGGCATCCAGTCGTTCGTTGGCGTCACTCAGCTCCTGAATCAGGTCAGTGTAGCTGTCGCTTTCGTAGTCGGTGCGTTCGGCCACTTCTCGGGTCAAGGTTTCCAGGCGGGCCTCCAACTCTTGGACTTCAGCAAACGCTTTCATGGCGACTTCCATCACCGTGGACTCTTCCTCGTGCTCCATCTCCTGCGCCAGGTAGCCGATGCGGTATTCCTTGGGGGTGCTCACGCTCCCTTCTGAGGGTTTTTGGAGTCCAGCGATGATTTTGAGCAGCGTGGATTTTCCGGCACCATTTCGGCCCACGAGGCCAATGCGGTCTTTGGTTCCCACCGCCAAATCCACGCCTTCAAACAGCGTACGCTCTCCAAAATGGACTCCGAGTGAGGTCAAATGCAGCATGGCCCGCAAGGTCGCACTTGCAGGGCTCGGGAACAAAAAAGGGCCGCACCACGTGCAGCCCTTTTTCAAGATTTCTTGGAAACCTCAGTAATGCCAAATGTCATGTTCAAGGTTGAACAGTTCTTGCTGGATGCGTTCGCTTTCAGCAAGGGCATCAAGACCTCGTGCATAAGAGACAATTGTTCGGTTGAAGGAATTGTCTTCCTTGACAATGTAGCTTGAGAAGTAACGCTTTTGGAACAAGTCCTCATAGGTGCGTCTCTGGGCGTCGTTGAACATGTTGTACACCTCGCTGTTTGCGAACACGTATCGACATTCTGGGTAGTACAGCCAAAACAAGGGGCGGAAGCCCACGCTGTTTCCGTCGATGTCGAAGTCCTCCATCATGGGGGCAATTCCGAGAATGCGCACGTAGCGTTCGCTGCGTTGGCGGTCCCAAATCCAGTCCTCCTTGATGCGGTAGCGTGTGATCTTGTCAGAAGACAATTCGTTGCTTTGCTCCACGGTTCCAATGACCTCACCAAAGTCGTCGTACTGCTTTTGAAGGGTGACAGGGTTCAAAATTTTCCGGATGCTGTCCGCAGAAAGTGGGAAGGTGAATTCGTCGTCCGTACCGAGTGGCCCAGCACTGTATGCGACAAGTGACCCTTCCACCAAAAGTGCGTCCCGGACCACATCAAAGAGGTTTTGACGGTCTTGGATGGGATCGAGGGGAAAGTAGAAGGGATGATTGAACTTTTGACGCAGGTCAATTTCTTGCCAAATGCGACGCTTGTACATCACGTCCGCCTCACGCAGGTGAGGATAGGGGATGACGCGTTTGGTGAGGTTGGTTTCCTTCACATAGGCACCATCCAACACATTGGGCGATTGTGCCTTGCCTTCTTGCACGAATGCAAACAAGGCCAGCGTCAACGTCAAACAAGTGCTGAGGAACTGTTTCATGGCAGGTAAGTTAGCCGGTGATCTTCAATTTCATGGGGGGCAAGTCGCGTTGCGTCCCGTCAGGCATCGACACCAAAATGTCTTCCAAGTAGATGATGTTGCCGCGTCGTACGCGCTTCAACGCCTCCTGTTGGTCCGACGTGAGGCGGTTGTTGCCGGAGGGCAAGTCGGAGAATGCACCGTCTTTCGAAATGCGCAGGGTGAAGCTTTTCACGCGTACTTGGACGTCAAAGTCAAAGCCTTCCATGCGTGCAGCCACAGGAGCAAACGACAGCACTTCTGCTTTCGTGATGCCCTTGTCTGTGGGTTTTTTGCCCGTCCAAAACGCCACAGGATCCGGAATGCGCTTCACCCGGAAATTCTTTGCGGGCAAGGTCTTCTTGGTTCCATCGGGCAATTCGGCAGAGACAGTGATGTTGGCTTCGCGAACCGAGCTGTTGGAGCTTGGTTCCACGATGTACGACCCGTCGGGCTGTTTCTTGATTTTGTGTCCGCCATCAATTCGAACGTCAATTTTGTCTTGCGCCACACCTGGCACGGACACCTCAACAGGGTTGGGAACCCCGCGGTAGAAGACATTCATCTTGGTGGGAGAGACCACGAGTGCCGGCTCAGCCACTGTGATGGTGGGGGTGTAGAACGAGTAAGGCTCAATGTTTCCATCGGGTCCCTGAAAGCGGATCAACCCTTTGAAGTTCATGTCGCCGAGGCTCATGCCTCGGGTGGGAATCCGGAGTTTGCCCATGCCGTCCGACCCAATGGTCAAACCCTCCATGCCTTCATAGGAGAGAAGGCTCGAGTCGCGACCGTCCCACTTCGTGTCGTCCACAAAGATGTCGGGTGCGTTGGTGGCATCGTAAGCGGCAAGCAAGACATCCGCACGGAACGAATCACCACGCAGGATGTAGTTGGACTCGGGCACCACAAGGGGCATGAGGTTGGTGAACTTGTAGGACTTGGCCTCAATGCCTCCAAGCAACCAAGCGAGCACGTCTTCTTGGGCATCTTGGACATCCACGATCATCTTGGACATCAACGGCATGACGGCTGCAAGGGGAACGTCATAGAAGTTGGCAGCTTCCCAAAGCACTTCTTTTCCGTCCTCGATTTCGTTTTCGAATGTGAAGCGCTCATCGAGTTGGACCTTGATGTATTCCGGGAGTTCTCGGGTTTGGCCTTGGCTGTCCACCAACTTGACTCCCTTCAGGTAATCACGGTACGCCTCTAGGTTTTGTCGCAAAGCGGCTGCACTCCAAGGATCGTTTTCGTCAAACTTGGGGTTTTGTGGTTCAGACCCCACCATGAATGCGGTCAATTCTTGGTACTCATCTTTTTTCTCGATGATAGCAAGGTTGATGGTGGTGTCCATCCCCGTCTCGTCCTTGCCGATAAACTCTGCAAAATCATTGCCGAGCGCTTCGTCGTACTTGCCTTCAGAAGTTGCCATGCAGCGGCCTTTCAGCTGGGTGATGTAGTTCACCAAGTTGTCGCTTCGTTCGCGCACGTCGCGTGCCTTGTCCATGAAAGGACCGACTTTTTCTTTGTTTTGGGCATACTTGACTTCCAAGGTGGTCAAGGTTTCAGCCACCTTGCTTTTCAGCGTGTGCTGGGTGTCTTGCAAACTGTTCTCCACTTTCACAAAGCCATTCAAGACTTCTTTGGAGATGTTCAAGGCCAAAAGTGCGGTCAGGACGAGGTACATCATCCCGATCATCTTTTGACGTGGTGTTTCTTTTCCTCCGGCCATGGTTCAGGGCTTAGCTGCGACCGCCACCCATGGCGTTCAACATGTTGCCGTAGACCGTGTTGAGGGAGGCAAGGTTCTTGGCCAATTCGGAGATGTTCTCCTTGTACACTTTCGTGTCCTCGACAGAGTCATTGAGATTCTTCACGAGCTCGCCCATGCCCTCAAACAACTCTTTGTTCTGTTGCATCTGCGCGAGTTGTCCCTCATACATGTCGTTCAAGGAGTTCAAGTTCTCGTTCATCTTCGCGAGACCAGTGCCTGTTGAAGCGCCTTCTGCACTTGCCTTCACAAGGCCTGTCAATCCGTCGCTCACCTCTTCGTAAGTCGAGCTCAGCTCGTCCACGCGGTTGGAAGCTTTGACCAACGCATCGCTGTATCCTTTGGTGGCCACCGACGCATCCGCAACCTCACCCATCTTGGAAGCCTGCTCACCCAGGTGGCGCATGCCGTCACCCAACTTGGAAATCATGTCGCTGTCGATGTTGGCTTTGGACAACATGTCGTCCAGTTGCTGCGTAGGGGTTTTGTCGGCCCCTTCGCCTGTGGCAAGTTGAGGGTACACCAACGACCAATCGGGCTCTTCATGAGGCTTTTCAAATGCCGACATGAAAAAGATGAATGCTTCAGTTCCAAGTCCCAGGATCAACATCAAAGAGGCGCCCTCCCAGTGTTGGATTTTGAACAAAGCTCCAATAATGACGATGGCAGCGCCCCATCCGTAGAGCTTGGCCATAAAGTTCTTCCACTGCTTGCTTCCTGGTTTCATGGTTGCGGTTTTAGGTTGTTGGTTTCAATGCAGCTAACGCTGTGCAGGTAGGTTTTTATTGTGCAATCGGCGCGCGGTTTCAATTCGCGCCTCACGGGATCAGTTCCACTCCTCGGGCAAACCAGACTTTCCTCGTCCCAAGAAGGACATGACAGAACGGAATCCGATGGACGCTTTCGCGGTGTCGCTGTATTCGAAGGTGCGAGTGCCCGTTTGGCAGTAATAGCCAATGTCTTTCCAAGAACCACCGCGAATGACCTTTCGCTTGAGGGCAGGGGGGTCATCCACTTTGGCATGGTAGACGTAGTCAGGGGCGAGATCCCAAGAAAAGTCGTAGACGGTTTCGTCAAATGCGGTGTTGGTCCATTCGGCAACGTTTCCGCTCATGTTGTAGAGGCCGTAGTCGTTGGGGCTGTACGACTCCACGGGCGCGGTGTAGGCGTTGGCATCTTCCACGTAGTCCCCACGCATGGGCTTGAAGTTCGCCAACACACAGCCTTGCTGGTTCCGGGCATACGGGCCTCCCCATGGGAACGGTGCGAGATTTCGTCCGCCACGAGCGGCGAATTCCCACTCTGCTTCGGAGGGCAATCGGAACTTCTGAACGAACGTCTCGTCGTTCTTTTGCTTCCACTCGTTCATGATTTGCGTTCTCCATGCATTGAATGCCTTGGCTTGGCCCCAAGTGACACCCACCACGGGGTAGTCGTCGAATGCCGGATGCCAGAAATAGGCTTCCGCGTACGGCTCGTTGTAGGCGTAGGTCGCATCGTGAATCCAAACCAAGGTGTCGGGATACACGTTGATGATCTCTTCCACCACAAATTGGGCGCGGTCGCTGTGCCGGCGCGTGGAGTGGAGTTGGTTCAATGTGTTGACTTCCCCGTACTCTTCGTCTCGTTCCCCTTTTTTCGCTGCAGCGTCAAGGTTCACCCAGTAGTATCGGTAATTCAGCTTGCGGGTGTCCAGTTCTCGACGGTTGTAATACTGGTCTGAACCCTGCAAGAAAAATTCGTCGTAGAGGAGGTCAAAAATGTCTTCGTCTTCCCAGTCGATGGGTTCTTCCCAATTGAGAAGGAATCCCTTGTCGATGAAACGGTCCAGTTCTTGTCCACGCGCATTTTCCGCGATGTAGTAGCGGTCGTCGTCGTTGTCCGCCAGGGTTTGGAGGTACAAAGAGTCGCGCACGTAGTGGACGAATTGTCGGTACTCGTTGTTGGTGATTTCGTGGACGTCCATGTAGAACGGCGGAATGGTCACCGTTTTGGAGCGCGTATTCAGGGCAAAGGGAACATCTTGGTCACTCGGCCCCATGGTGTAGGACCCAAAGTGAATGTAATTCATCCCATACGGGTTGGACTGTTCCCAGTACTGACGAGGCTGAACCCCGACCAGTTCGCCCTGGGGTCCCATGTAGCACGCCGACAACAAGACGGGTGCCAGAAGGATCATCAGGAGCTTTTTCATGGATTGGTTTTCTTGCAGAGGTGTTAGGCAGAACTACAACGCTCGAAAGACGTGGTTTCGTGTGTCTTAGAGGAATCGAGGGTTGGCGTATTTGTTTTCGACAGGCGTCGTGATGAATTTGAAGGCGTAAGAGAGGAAGACTTCTGCCGTCCCGGGTGTGTACGCATTCAAGGCGCTTGTGGTCACATCAAAACAAGCACCGAGCTTAAAGACTTGTTCGCTCGAGGTAATGCCCTCCTTTTTGGACATGGCATATTGGATGCCTGCCGAAGGTGCAACAGCATCACCTGGGCGCCAGGTCAAACCGCCCCAAACGAGGTCGCTCCAAAGGACGTTGACATTGACATCCAGTGCTGTGGCGTTCAAGTCTGTCTTCGCAAGGACGTTGCTTCGCAGCACAAGCGCATCGCCACTGAGGGGGTAGTTGTAACCCCCCATGAAGTAGTAGTGACGGGTTGGGACGATGTTCAAAGAGGACATTTGAACTTCCGCAAGGTGTGTCATGGACAAACCGGCGTAATAGTCGTTTCCTTTGCGCATGAACACCCCGAAGTCGACATCTGTAGAGGTGCCGGAACCGTTGCCGGTGGGAATGGCGGGGTCGTTGGCCACGCCGTCAACGGCGATCCAGTTCGCGTCAAAACTCTTGCTGAACAGAGACACATTCAACCCTACGCCCACGTGCGCCCCGTTGGCAAGGGTGGGAAGGTGATAAGCATAACCCAATTTTACCATGGTGTTGGACTCTTGTCCAATTTCGTCTTGGTACACCTGGAAGCCCAAAGCCCCAGGAATGAAATCGACGTTGCTGTGCACGTTCAACATGGTGGTCACAGGCGCACCATTGACGCCGGACCACTGGTTGCGGTACCAAGCATTGACATGGGTGAGGTCATCCTCACCAGCTGCACCAATGTTGAACGCGGCGAGGTCGTTGAACCATTGCGTCATCTGGGGGTCTTGCTGGCCGAGGGCCTGCCCCACAGAGAGACATGCAATGGCAAGGCAGATAGAGATGTTGCGAATCATCTTATACTGTTGATTTTCAGCAGGTTGGGTCTCTGAACGGTCGAACAGAGGTTGGCTAATATAGGGATTTTCCCAATGTCCGAGCGGTTCTTGCTCGGTTTGCGCGACGGAGGTGATGCTGGGGTCAAACATGCTTAAGCCAATTTTTGGTAGGTCCGCCACCAACGATCCGGCAAGGATCCTTCGGAAGCTTCCACGTACTCTTCATAAGTGCACGGTACGAGCAAACTCGGCAAAAGGTTCGATTCGTCCTGGTTGGGCACCGGCACATCCATCCACCAGCGGTCGCTTTTGGGGCTTTTGTAGAAGGCGATTTCGTGGGATTCGCCAGGCAAATCGACAACGTATTTCAAATAGTCTTCTGTGGAGCATTTGGGGTGGTCCCCCTTTTGGTTGAAGATGCCGTCCAAGACATGCCAAACCCCCTGCGCGACCAAGTGACCTCCGCGTCCGCGGTCGTCCAAATCGGGGTTGTGTTCGAAAAACCCGGTCGCGAGCAAGCGGTCACTCATCCCGATGTACCGAGAGAGCTGACAGAATTGTTCTGCAGTCATCCCATTGGGACTGGCGTGAGTCGATGCGGGGTGATCGGATGCGCGAACAGACGCCATGTCCAAGGAGACCAGGTCCGCGTTGCGGACAATGGGTTCGACGTTTTGGATGTTTTGGAGAAGCGTGCCGAGTCGAATCGCTTCAAATTGCAGCCGCTCCAAAAGTTCAAGGGTGTCCGGATCGGTCAAATATCCTTGATGTCCCACATTGGCGTAGTCGAACAAGTAGTTGGGTTCGTGCATCACCACTGAATTCATGTGGTTTCTCGAACTGATCAAACTGGGGTCTCCGCCGAAGTCCAGTCGAGGGTCGATTGTCACAAGGTTCATGGGCCGCCCCACGGAATCCAAGGCGCGGTACATGGGGATGGTGAGGTCGTGCCCCCCACCCAGTACGATGGGAACAATGCCCATTTGGACCAATTCGGCGACCACCGATTGAACGGCGGCGTAGGTGTCATCTTCTGTGGCACCCGCCCGGATGTCTCCCAAATCCACAGTGGGTTGCCATGCGGAAGGGGGGACGAGTTGGTAGAGCCAATGGCGAATGGCGTCTGGCGCAGAGGCGCAA
Source organism: uncultured Flavobacteriales bacterium (assembly GCA_965658245.1). Taxonomy (GTDB): domain Bacteria; phylum Bacteroidota; class Bacteroidia; order Flavobacteriales_D; family Sanyastnellaceae; genus UBA11663. Next base: position 11,367 of record CBFHRO010000008.1, on the reverse strand, counting down.
CCTTCGTTGTCTCCAGAGCGGCGTCCGTCATTGACCCCAAACAACGCCACACGCGCGCCCTCCAGCATGGGGCGTGCATCGAAGCGATGCGCCTCTATGCGGTCGGCGATCCTCGCCACCCCTTCCGCGTTGGAGAAGTCGGGGGCGTTGACCGGTTCGAACAAGTCGAGAAATCCGTCGAGCATGAACCAGGGTTTTGGGGCGCAGAACGCCTTTGAACCGCAAGTTCGTTGGGTTCTCCGTCTGTTCTCACAAGGCGCGACTGCAAGCATTCACAACCAAATGTGAATGCACACCTCAACGGGCTTGCCTCTCAGTGATTTAGGACTTCTTGCGGCGGCCGCGCTTGGGGCGGTTTTTGGCCTCCTCGATGAGCTCTTGAACCCGCTCCCACGTCAAATCCTCAGGCTTTTCCTCCTTGGGGATCTTGGCATTCAGCTTGCCAGCTTTGATGTAGGGGCCGTATCGGCCGTTGAGCACCCGCACGGTGTCGTCTTCCTCAAAGACCTTGATGAGTGCTTTGGCATCCGCCTCGATCTTCGCTTTGATCAACTCCATGGCGCGCTCGAGTGTGACGGTGTATGGATCGTCTCCGTCGTCGGCTTTGAGTGACACAAATTTGCCGTCATATCGCACGTAGGGTCCAAATCGGCCGATGGCCGCAGTGACTTTTTTGCCCTCCATTTCACCAAGGGTCCGGGGAAGCTTGAACAGGTCGAGGGCTTCCTCAAGCGTCAAGGTTTCAATGGATTGACCGGGAAGGAGTGAGGCGTACTGCTTTTCCTCGTCGTCTGGGCCGCCGATCTGTGCCATGGGGCCGTAGCGGCCAATGCGGCAGAGGATCTGGGCGCCAGATTCAGGGTGAACACCCAGGATGCGCTCGCCGGAAGCCCGTTCCGCGTGTTCCATGGTGGTGTCCACGGTTTCTTTGAATGGCGCGTAAAACCGCTTCAGCATGGCGCGCCAATCGAGTTGGCCGCGGGCGATGACGTCGAATTCCCCCTCCACATCGGCGGTGAAGTTGTAGTCCAAAATGTGTTGGAAGTGCTCGAGCAAGAAGTCGTTGACGACCAATCCAATGTCCGTGGGGAAGAGCTTGCCGCGTTCTTGCCCCGCATTTTCAGTTGCGGTTTCCGCCTGAACGGCCGATCCCGAGAGCGTCAAGACGCGGTAGTCGCGTGGGGTGCCGTCACGGTCTTCTTTGACCACATACCCGCGCTTCTGCATGACGTCGATGGTGGACGCGTAGGTGGAGGGACGACCGATGCCGAGCTCCTCCAAACGCTTGACCAAGCTCGCTTCTGTGTAACGCGGAGGGTGCTTGCTGAAGCGCTGCGTGGCGACGATGGTCTGGCGTGTCATGGACTGTCCCTCGGTCATGGCTGGAAGCATGTCTTTGGTGGTCTCGTCCTGCCCGTCTTCGTCGTCTGTGCCTTCGAGGTAGAGTTTCAAAAAGCCTTCGAAGGTGATGACTTCACCGCGCGCCACAAATGCTTCGTCTCGACCGGAGACCGAAATCTTGGCCACCGTTTTGTCGAGCTTGGCGTCTGCCATTTGTGATGCGAGGGTGCGCTTGTAGATGAGGTCGTACAATCGCTGCTCTTCGCGGGATGCGTCAATGCTTGCGGCAGAAAGGTCCGTGGGGCGAATGGCTTCGTGCGCTTCTTGGGCGCCCTTGCTTTTTGAGGCGTAGGTGCGGGTGAAGGCGTATTCCGAACCAAAGGTTTTCGAGATTTCTTTCTCTGCCGCTTCCAACGCCACGTCGCTCAGGTTCGTCGAGTCCGTCCGCATGTATGTGATTCGTCCGGCTTCATAAAGTCGCTGGGCAACCCCCATGGTTCGGGACACGCTGAAGCTCAATTTGCGGGAAGCCTCTTGTTGAAGCGTAGACGTGGTGAACGGCGCAGCCGGCTTTTTGGTGGAGGGTTTGGTTTCGATGGACGACACCTTGTGCTCTGCCGTGGCGCAGGCGTCCAGAAAGGCTTGGGCGTCCGCCTCTGAATTGAAACTCTTGCCACACGTGGCCTTCACCACGGCCTTGCCTGTGTCGAAGTGGCCCACCACTCGGAAAGTGGATTTCGCAGTGTGGCCGTCAATTTCACGTTCCCGATCCACAATGATGCGGACACCCACACTTTGCACACGTCCTGCGCTCAGCGAGGGGCGGATTTTGCGCCACAACACGGGGCTCAGTTCAAAACCGACGAGACGGTCGAGGATGCGTCGCGCCTGTTGGGCATTCACAAGGTCGGCGTCCACCGTTCGTGGAGACTCGATGGCCTTGAGGATCGCGGGCTTCGTGATTTCAGAAAAAACGATCCGCTTGGTTTGCGCTTCCTTGAGGTCCAAGGCCTCCATGAGGTGCCAGCTGATGGCTTCCCCTTCACGGTCCTCATCCGTCGCAAGCCAGACCGTCTCCGCTTTTTTGGCCAAGGACTTGAGTTCGGTCACCACCTTCTTGGAGGAGGGGCTCACGACGTACTTGGGGGCAAAGTCGTTCTCGATGTCCACACTGTCGTTTCCCTTGGCAAGGTCCCGAATGTGTCCCATGGAGGATTTGACGACAAAGTCTTTGCCGAGGTAGCCTTCAATGGTCTTCGCCTTGGCAGGCGACTCTACGATGACGAGGTTTTTGGCCATGGGTGAACGTGTTTGGGCGGGCAAATTAAAGACAACCTCAGGAGAATTAGGTTCGCCAACAAGGCATAAAAAGGCTGGCCGTGCAGGTACCCCTAAAGGGGTGACAATTTGTCAGTGGTGTACATTTGCACCATGCGAGAAGGAGATCACGTTTTGGAAGAGGGCCGTCAAGGCGAGGCGACCGTGGTCGCAGGACCGGGGTCAGGTGCACGAAAGTTGTACCTCGAGAGCTATGGGTGCCAAATGAATTTCAGCGACAGTGAAATTGTCGCGAGCATCTTGGCCGATGCGGGATTTCAGACAACCCGAGATGCGGACGAAGCAGATTTGGTGCTTCTCAACACCTGCGCGATCCGAGACAATGCGGAGCAGCGGGTGCGCAACCGGTTGGTCCACTTCAAAGGGAACAAGGCCAAGAACCCGAGCTTGGTGGTCGGCGTCTTGGGGTGCATGGCCGAGCGCTTGCGTGAAAAGTTGTTGGAAGAGGAGAAGCTCGTGGATTTGGTGGTGGGTCCTGATGCCTACCGTGACCTGCCCAATTTGGTGGACCAAGTCGAAGGAGGCCAAAAGGCGGTCAACGTGCTCCTGTCCCGCGAAGAAACGTACGCGGAGATCAGCCCTGTGCGTTTGGACAAAGGCGGCGTAACCGCATTCATCAGCATCATGCGCGGCTGTGACAACATGTGCTCGTTCTGTGTCGTGCCCTTCACTCGCGGCCGAGAGCGCAGCCGCGATCCCCAAAGCATCGTTCGCGAAGCCCAGGAGTTGTTTGATGCAGGATACCGCGAGGTGACGTTGCTGGGCCAAAACGTCGATTCCTACAAGTGGAACATTGACAACAAAGGCGTGGTCAAAGACGAAACCCAACCCGTGGTCCGATTTGCCGAGTTGTTGGAAATGGTGGCCCAAGTCACCCCTGATCTTCGGGTGCGTTTCAGCACCTCGCACCCCAAGGACATGACGGACGACGTTCTCCACGCCATGTCCCGCCACGAAAACATTTGCAAGTACATTCACTTGCCGGTTCAAAGCGGACACAGCGACGTGCTCAAGCGCATGAACCGGGGGTACACCCGCGAATGGTACCTCGACCGCATTGCCGCCATCCGCCGCATCATGCCCGGTTGCGCCATCAGCACCGACGTGATCACAGGCTTTTGCGGAGAGACGGAAGAGGAGCACCAAGCAACCCTCACCCTCATGGATGAGGTGAGGTACGACATGGCGTTCATGTTCAAATACAGCGAACGCCCCAAGACGTTGGCGGAACGAAAGTTTGAAGACGATGTGCCGGAAGAGGTCAAAGGCGCACGCCTGCAAGAAGTCATCGCCCGTCAAATGATTCACGGCAAGGAGCGCACCCAGGCCTTGGTGGGGCAGGTGCATCGCGTCCTCATCGAGGGCACGAGCAAAAAGCGCGACGACCAATTCTTTGGCCGCACCACCCACAACACGGTGGTGGTGTTCCCCAAGGGAGATTTGAAGCCTGGGGAATACGTCAACGTCAAAACGTTTGACTCCACTCCGGTGACCTTGATGGGCGAAGTGACCGACGAACCTGCACAAAGCTGAGCATGGACGTTGGGGCACTCAAACGAAGGTTTGGGGTGGTCGGAAACGCACCGGCACTCGACCGCGCGCTCTCTGTGGCGGCCCAGGTGGCCACCACGGACATCAGCGTCCTTGTGCTCGGCGAAAGCGGGACGGGAAAAGAAACCATGCCGCGCATTGTTCATCAATTCAGTGCGCGAAAGCACGGCCCTTACGTGGCCGTCAACTGCGGTGCCATCCCCGAAGGCACCATCGACTCCGAACTCTTTGGCCACGAGAAAGGGGCCTTTACTGGCGCCACGGACACCCGCAAAGGGTATTTCGAGGAGGCCAACGGCGGCACCATTTTTTTGGACGAGGTGGCCGAACTGCCCCTGACCACGCAAGTTCGTTTGCTCCGGGTGCTGGAAACGGGCGAATTCATGAAAGTGGGATCTTCGAAAGTCCAAAAAACCGACGTTCGCGTCGTGGCCGCCACCAACGTCGACTTTGACGACGCCATCGCCCGAGGGCGGTTCCGAGAGGACCTGTATTACCGTCTTAGCCAGGTCCCCATTCAACTTCCCCCGTTGCGCCAACGTTCAGGCGACGTGCATTTGCTCTTCCGCAAGTTCACCACCGATTTCAGTGAGCAGTACCGGATGCCTCCTTTGAGTTTGGACGACGAGGCGATTGAAATGCTCGAGCACTACCCTTGGCCCGGGAACATTCGTCAGTTGAAGAACGTGACGGAACAAATGAGCATCTTGGAAACCGACCGACGGATCGATGCCGACACGTTGTTGGGCTATTTGCCTGAAACCCATCGAAGCCGATTGCCAAGCACCACGGCTTCTGCGTCCGGCGCCGGTGAAAACATGGACGAGCGCGAGATTTTGTACAAGGTCCTGTTTGACATGAAGGGCGACCTCAACGACCTGAAGCAACTCGTCATGTCGCTGATGAAAAACGGTGGGCTGCAAGGCGGAGAGGCCGAGGCTGAGTTGGTGCAACGCGTGTTCCACGATGATTTGTCCTCGGGAGACACCCAGCGTGTGCTCGCCGCCTTGCCTCCATATGCAGGTCCTGAGCGGGGCGGCCCTGATGTCGCATTGCAAGACGTGCAACATCAGCCTGCCGACGAGGTGGTGCTCTCTCTTCAAGACTCTGAGAAAGAACTCATCCGTCGCGCCTTGGAAAAGCACCGCAACAAGCGCAAGCACGCCGCCGAAGAACTCGGCATTTCGGAACGCACACTTTACAGGAAAATCAAAGAATACGACTTGAAATGAGAGCTGCGGTGGTCATGGCGGCCTTGATGGGGCTGTTCGTCATTCCCTTTGGGTGTGGCATTTACTCGCCATATGGCGCCCAAACCTCCGGCGCCTCCACTTTCAGCGTGACTGATTTTGAGCCGGCGCATCCCCTCGTGTCGAACACGGCCGCTCAGTCCTTGTCTGAAGCGCTTCGAGATCGCATTCAACGACAAAGCACCCTCAGGTTGGTGGACGAGGGAGAGTTGACGTTCAGTGCCCGCGTGGTGGGATGGGAGGTTCGGCCTGTCAATGTGCAGGGCAACGAAACTGCCGGCGCCAACCGAATCACCGTCAGCGTGGTGTTGACCTATGTCAATGCACGAGATTCCGCTTTGAGTTCCGAACGGACATTCAGTCGTTACGTTGACCTTCCCAGTGACCAAGACGTGTTTTCTTCCGAGGATGCGATTGTGGAAGAACTTGGCGACTTGTTGTCCCAAGACATGTTCAACGCCACTTTGGGCAACTGGTGACCATGAATCCAGCGCAACTTCAAGACCTGCTTGCACGTGAGCCTCGCCCCGAAGATCTCGAGATCTTGCGAGCCTGCGTGGCGCGTTACCCGTACTCGGGTCCGCTTCGCATGATGTTGGCCAAAGCGTCGGACAAGGCGCAAGACTTGGAGCGTCGCGACGACTTGCTCCGTGCAGGGGCGCACGTGGCCTCGAGGCGCGCGCTGTTTGCTTACCTCATGGGGCCTGCCCTTGTTTCGGAGGCCCGGGCTTTTCATGAGGAAGTGCTGAAGGCCGAGGAGGTGTCAGAAGACGAATTGGTGAACATGGTTTGGCACGACCAGGATCACGAGGAACAAGAAGCGCAACAGCTTGGTGGGGAGAAGGATGCGCCGGCAGAAGAGCTCGACCCTGCGCCAGGTCCAACCGTGAATCCGGATGCCCCAGGTCAGCGAGATGCCATGGTCAGTGCGATTGCCTCTGTTCTCGAACAGGACGTTTCTGCATGGAACGAGGCTGCAGAAGACGAGGCGGCACCGGGTCACGCCCCCAAGCCGGGTTCTACAGAAGGCGTGCAACAACCGCTGCTGAGAAGCGTGGCAGAGCCTTCAAGCATGTTTGCCAAATGGTTGCAACAACGCGCACGTGAAACGGGCTTCGGGACGCCGGAAGTGGCGGAACAAGGTGCCGCGGCATTGATCGACGCCTTTTTGGCCAAGGGAGATGTGCGCATCGGACCCATTCGCGACAGCCTTGAAACGACCGAGGAATGGGCGAAACAGGGGTTGGTGGAGGACCCCAGTTTGGTCACGGAAACCATGGCCAAAATCTACGCTCAGCAAGGCCAAATGGGCCGCGCGAGGAAAGCTTACAAGCTTCTCGCTTTGAAATACCCGGAAAAAAGTGTTTATTTTGCGGCCCAGCTCAAAAAGCTGAGTAACTCTTGAACAACTGAACATGACCACTTTCCTTACCGTCGTCATCTTGATTGTCTGCTTCCTGTTGGGTGCAGTGATTTTGGTCCAAAACCCCAAGGGGGGAGGACTTGCCACCGGATTCCAGGGAGCCAGCCAGATCGGCGGCGTCCAGCGCACCACCAACTTCCTTGAGAAGGCGACGTGGGTGTTGGCCGTGTCCCTCTTCGTGTTGTGCATCCTCGTTGGCAGCTTCGCCGGCAACGGAACCCTCGATGTCGGAGTTGACGAAAGCTTCGCGCCCACGGCACCCATCGAAGCCACGGAGTAATTCCAATCCGCCATGGGCCCTGGGGCCCTGCAACGACACCCTGTCAGCCACCCGCTGACAGGGTGTCGTGCTTTTGGTCCAAACCTGACAGACGTGTCAGGACCTCGCACGGGACCAGGCTTTGGCACGGAAATCGCCTAAGACTGCCCGTGCCTCAGCATCTCAATTTGAAAACACAACAACTGCACAATTCATGTCTGTCAACATTCGACCTCTGGCTGACCGCGTTCTCGTAGAACCCGCAGCCGCAGAACAGACCACCGCGAGTGGCATCATCATCCCCGACTCCGCCAAGGAAAAGCCTCAGAAAGGCACGGTCGTGGCCGTCGGGCCAGGCAAAAAAGACGAGCCGACCACCGTTCAGGTGGGCGACACCGTGCTTTATGGCAAGTACTCCGGCACGGAGCTGCAGCACGACGGCAACGACTACATGATCATGCGCGAATCGGACATCCTGGCGATCCTCTGATTCTCGAACCTTAAAACTGAAGAACCTCAATTCAAATGGCGAAAGACATTCAATTTGACAGCGACGCCCGGGCCAACCTCAAGGCCGGCGTGGACGCATTGGCCGATGCCGTGAAAGTGACCCTCGGCCCCAAAGGCCGCAACGTGGTCATCGACCGCAAGTTTGGCGCTCCTTCCGTCACCAAGGACGGCGTGTCCGTGGCGAAGGAAATCGAACTCGAGAACCCCGTGGAGAACATGGGTGCCCAAATGGTGAAGGAAGTGGCGTCCAAGACGGCCGATGTGGCCGGTGACGGCACCACCACGGCCACTGTGCTTGCACAGGCGTTGGTGGGCGAAGGCCTCCGCAACGTGGCAGCTGGCGCCAACCCCATGGACCTCAAGCGCGGCATGGACAAGGCGGCCCAAGCCATCGTGGCAGGCCTCCGCGAAATCAGCCGTGAAGTTGGGAGCGACAACAGCAAAATCGAGCAGGTCGGCACCATCTCTGCCAACAACGACAAGACCATTGGTTCTTTGATTGCAGAAGCCATGAAGGTGGTCGGCAACGAAGGCGTGATCACGGTCGAAGAAGCCAAAGGCACCGAGACGGAAGTGAAGACGGTGGAAGGCATGCAGTTTGACCGCGGCTACCTCTCTCCCTACTTTGTCACCAACCCTGACAAGATGGAGGCCGAGCTCGACAACCCCTACATCTTGATTCATGACAAGAAGATTTCCAACATGAAGGATCTCCTTCCCGTGTTGGAGCAGACCGCCCAGGGTGGTCGTCCCCTCTTGATCATCGCGGAAGATGTGGACGGCGAGGCCTTGGCCACGCTCGTGGTGAACAAGATTCGCGGTGCCTTGAAGGTAGCCGCAGTGAAGGCGCCTGGATTTGGAGACCGCCGCAAAGCCATGCTCCAAGACATCGCCATCCTCACGGGAGGGCAAGTGATCTCTGAGGAAACGGGCTTGAAGTTGGAGAACACCACCGTGGCGGACCTCGGTACAGCGGAGAAGATCACGATCGACAAGGACAACACCACGGTCGTGAACGGCGCAGGTGACAAGGCAGCCATCGAAGCCCGTGTGGGTCAGATTAAGGCCCAAATCGAAACCACCACGTCCGACTACGACCGCGAAAAGCTCCAAGAGCGTCTCGCCAAGTTGGCAGGCGGAGTGGCTGTGCTCTACGTGGGCGCTGCCACGGAAGTGGAGATGAAGGAAAAGAAGGACCGTGTGGACGACGCCCTGCACGCCACACGTGCAGCGGTGGAAGAAGGCATCGTGCCCGGTGGTGGAACAGCCTACATCCGTGTGGCTGGCAAGCTCGCCGAGCTCGAGGGTGAAAATGCCGACGAGACCACTGGCATCAAGATTGTGTTGCGCGCCATCGAAGAGCCGCTCCGCCAAATTGTGGCCAACGCCGGCGGCGAAGGAGCTGTGGTGGTGAACAGCGTGCGCGAAGGCGAAGGCGACTTTGGCTACAACGCCCGTACTGAGGTGTTCGAAAACCTCTTCGAAGCTGGCGTCATCGATCCCACGAAAGTGACCCGCGTCGCGCTTGAAAACGCCGTGTCCATTTCAGGGATGGTCTTGACCACCGAGTGCGTCATCACCGACATTCCAGAAGAAACACCTGCCCCAGCCGCACCCCCAATGGGAGGTGGCATGGGCGGCATGATGTAAGGCTCGGGCCACATCCATTCGCAAGAAGAAACCGCGTCCGGCAAGGGCGCGGTTTTTTTTGTGTGTGACGCCGCGGTGGCGGTACCTTCGCACCATGTCCATCGTGGTCGACAATGTGAGCAAAGTGTTCGGAAGCCAACGCGCGCTGAATGGCGTCAGCCTGACTTTGGAGCGGGGCGAAGTGGTCGGGCTTTTGGGCCCCAACGGTGCAGGAAAGTCGACGTTGATGCGCCTCATCACGGGGTTTTTGCCTCCCACGGAAGGCCGGATCGAAGTCTGTGGGTTTGACGTGATGGAGGCGCCTTTGGAAACCAAACGTCGCGTGGGGTACCTGCCCGAGCGCAACCCGGTTCACGAGGACATGTATGTGCGCGAGTACCTGCAGTTTGTGGCAGGGGTGCACGGCGTGAAAGACAAATCACAACGCGTGGCGTCGGTGATTGAGGAGGTGGGTTTGACGCCAGAAGTGCACAAGCAGATTGGGCAACTGTCCAAAGGGTACCGTCAGCGCGTCGGCTTGGCCCAAGCGCTGATTCATGACCCGGAGGTGCTCATCCTCGATGAGCCCACGTCTGGCCTTGATCCCAATCAACTCGTGGACATCCGCGCATTGATTCGTCGTCTTGGGCAAGATCGCACCGTCATCCTGTCCACCCACATCATGCAAGAAGTGGAGGCCATGTGCGATCGGGTGGTGCTGATCCGCTTGGGCGACATTGTGGCGGACGGACCGCTGTCGAAGTTTGTGACCGCAGAAGGCGGCTTGGAGGCCCAATTCAAAGCCCTTACCGCGTGACGGAAGGTCGCGTGTTGCGCACCACAGGATCGTGGTACGACGTGCTCTCTTCCGAGGGGGAGGTGGTGGCGTGCAGGCCCGCCGGGAAGCTTCGACTCAAAGGCTATCGGTCCACCAACCCGGTGGCCGTGGGAGATGTTGTGAATTTGGAGGTGGTCGAAGACGGCACAGGGGTCATTTCCAAAATCCACGAGCGCACCAATTGCATCATTCGCAAATCGGTCAACCTGTCTCACGAGAGCCATGTCGTGGCCGCGAACTTGGACCGCGCCTTTCTCGTGGTGACGCTGGCCTCGCCACGGACGAGCACGGGATTCATGGACCGTTTTTTGGTCACCGCTGAAGCGTACGGCATTCCGACCACAGTCGTGTTGAACAAGGTGGATGCGCTGACCGATGAGGATCGCGCGCAAGCGGAAGCTTTGGCGGGGGTGTACCGAGATGCAGGCTACGGTTGGTTGCAAGTGAGCGCCCACACAGGCGAGGGTTTAGAACAGTTGGAGGCCGAACTGGCCAAAGGGATTCATGTCTTGTCTGGCCATTCGGGCGTGGGCAAAAGCACGCTGATCAACCGCATCATCCCGGGATTGAAAATCAAAACGGCCGAGGTGAGCGATTCGCACCACAAAGGCCGGCACACGACCACGTTTGCCGAGATGCATCCGCTGCCCGAAGGCGGGTTCTTGGTGGACACGCCGGGCATCAAAGGGTTTGGGCTGGTGACGCTGGAGCGGGACACGTTGAACCACCATTTTCCCGAATTCTTTCGCCGGTTGCCCGAGTGCAAATTCCACAACTGTGTGCATCACAAAGAGCCAGGATGTGCCGTGCGCGAGGCCGTGGCCTCGGGCGAGGTGGCGGAATCGCGCTACAAGAATTACCTCGAGATGCTGGGGGAATTTGACGGGGGGCCTTACCGCGATGCCCTCTACCGCTGAGGGGTCAAACCCTGGAACAGCGCAAGCCTCGTACGAAAAGGTCTTCTGAGTTGTAGCGCAGGCGTTCGCCTTGAAGATCCACCACATCGATGTTCATGCCTCGCAAAATGGCATCCCCGGCTGCGCAGTCCCATTCCATGTAGGGACCTGTTCGGGCATGGATTTCCGCATCGCCTGTGGCAAGCAGACAAAATTTCAGCGCACCGCTGACAGGTCGCGCCACGACGTCGTTGGGATTGATGTGGGGCGGGAGGAGGTCGGTCAATTTGGCCTCTTCCATCCACGAAGTGACCAGGCGGTAAGGACGCTGG
>CBFHRO010000007.1:0-52178 GCA_965658245.1 uncultured Flavobacteriales bacterium | reverse complement strand
TTCCCCGTCCAGAAACGGAAGAACTCGTGGCGGCCATGGCTGCCAAAGTCGCGGGGCTGGAGGGTTCTGTTCGCGTTGCGGATTGGTGCACGGGGTCGGGATGCATGGCGTTGGCCATGAAACGCAGGCATCCGCATGCCGAAGTTGTGGGGTACGAATGGTCCCTTGAGGCCCTCGAGGTGGCCCAATCCAATGCCCGCGCCACAGGCATGGATGTGCAATGGGTTCGCGCGGACGCGTTGCGAGCGGAACAGCCTCAAGCACCTTTTTCCGTGGTCATGTCCAATCCGCCCTACATCCCTGCCGCGGAGCGCACGAAGATGCATGCACGGGTCACGGAGCACGAGCCGTCCATGGCCCTCTTCGTGCCTGACGACGACCCGCTTGTGTTTTATCGCGCCATGGTGTCGTGGTGTGCCCAAGGAGCGCTTGTGCCCGGAGGCTGGGTGGGGTTGGAGTGCCACACCGACAAAGCCCATGAAGTCGCTGGACTACTCGAGGCGCAAGGGGGTTGGAAACAGGTGGAAATCCTGAGCGATTTGCAAGGACTTCCACGTCATGTGGTGGCGCGGCGTGCGCTACCTTGAACCCATGGAAGCCGGTGCACGAATTGCGCAATTGAGGGAGGAGCTGCATGCCCACAACCACCGTTACTATGTGTTGGCCGAGCCGGTGATTTCGGACCGTGAGTTCGACGCCCTGTTGGACGAGCTCGCCAAGCTTGAAGAAGCGCATCCTGAATTCATTGATCCCACGTCGCCCACCAAGCGCGTGGGAGGGGATTTGACCGACAAGTTTGAGAAGGTGGCGCACAAATCGCCCATGCTCTCGCTGTCCAACAGTTACAATGCGGATGAGGTCGCGCAATGGGCCGAGCGCGTGCAGTCAGGCTTGCCCGAGGAAGAAGTCGAATTCGTGGTGGAGTTGAAGTACGACGGCGTGGCCATCAGTGTGTGGTACGAAAACCAAGCGATGGTCAAAGCCCTGACGCGCGGGGACGGAACCACAGGCGAAGATGTGCGGGCCAACGTGGCCACCATCAAGACCCTTCCGCTCCGGTTGAACCCAGGCGCGCCCCATCCTTTGGAAATCCGAGGGGAAATCTTCTTTCCATGGCCCGGATTCGAGGCGTTGAATGAATCTCGGAGAGAGGCGGGGGAACCGGAGTTTGCCAATCCACGCAACACGGCGGCCGGAACCCTCAAGCTGCAGGACAGTGCTGTGGTGGCCACGCGGCCTTTGGACTGCATGGTGTACAACCTCGATGCGGAGACCATGACCGGCATGGGCATCGCTTCGCACAGCGAGGCTGTGCGCGAGGCAGCCAAATGGGGCTTCAAGACGCCTCAGGGCCGGAGTTTGGAGGTGGTCACCAGCGTCGAGGCCATCATGGATGCGGTGGCCCATTGGGAGGAAGCGAGACACGATTTGGACTTTGCCATTGACGGCTTGGTCATCAAGGTGAACCGATACGACCAGCAAAAGCGCTTGGGCATGACGGCGAAGAGCCCGCGTTGGGCCCTGGCCTACAAGTTTGAGACCGAGCGGGTGAGCACCACGCTGAAGGGTGTGAAATACCAGGTGGGCAGAACGGGGGCGGTGACCCCAGTGGCCGATTTGGAGCCCGTCCTGCTGGGCGGAACCACCGTCAAAAACGCGTCGCTTCACAACGCCGATCAAATGGCCAAACTCGACCTCCGAGAAGGCGATGCCGTTCTGGTCGAAAAAGGCGGGGAGATCATTCCCAAAATTGTGGGCGTCGACCGCAATGCGTCGTCGGCAGGGGATTTGTTCTCGCAAGCCATCGCCTTTCCGGGAACGTGCCCAGAGTGCGACACGCCGCTCATCCGAAAGGAGGGGGAAGCCCAGCACTATTGCCCCAACAGCGCGACGTGTCCGGCGCAAGTGCGCGGCCGCATCAACCACTTCATCTCACGCAAAGCGATGAATGTAGATGGACTGGGGAAGGAGACGGTGACGCAGCTCGTGGAAGCGGGGCTGATTCGTGATGTGGCGGACCTGTATCGGCTCACGGCCGAGGATTTGTTGCCCCTCGAGCGCATGGCCCAAAAATCCGTCGACAACCTGCTCCAAGGACTGGAGACGAGCAAGTCGGTGCCGTTCGAGCGGGTGCTGTTTGGGTTGGGCATCCGTCATGTGGGGGAAACGGTGGCCAAAAACTTGGCCAAGTCCCTGAAGAACATGGACGCATTCAAATCCGTCTCCGTCGAAGACCTGATGGCCTTGGAGGAAATTGGCCCCATTGTGGCGGAGAGCGTGGCCAGTCATTTCCAGGACGCGACGTTCCTGGAGGTGTTGCAGCGCCTGCATGAGGCGGGTTTGCAAATGGAGGTCGTGCTTGACGAGCCCTTGGGCTCTGCGCTCGAAGGCGAAGTGGTGGTCGTCAGCGGGGTCTTTGAAACGATGTCACGCGATGAGGCCAAAGCGGCTGTCACCAACCACGGTGGCCGTTTGGTCGGGAGCATCAGCTCCAAAACCACGTTGGTGTTGGCGGGCGACAAAATGGGCCCCAGCAAGCTTCAAAAAGCCGAGAAGCTCGGCATTCCCTTGATGGATGAAGCGGCGTTCTTGGCCCGCATCGGCGGTCAGTAAATGACCTCGAGGGTGGTCTGCAGGTCGCCTTTTTGGACGCCACCACACGTGGCTTCGTAGGTCACCGAAACAAGGTACGATCCAGGATCGACCATTTGCCCGTTGGCGCGGCCGTCCCACTGCAAAGGCATGCCATTGTTTTGGAAGAGCACGTCGCCCCAACGGTTGTACACCTGAATCTGGTAGGTGTCCATCATCGTCAAGACATTTTGGTCTTCATGTCCAGGGACAAAAGGCATGAACCGGTCGTTGTTTCCGTTGTTGTCAGGGGTGATCACGTTGGGAAGCACCATCTCACTCAAATCAAGCACGTCCACGCTGGATGAAACGTCCGCGGCGCTTTTGACGGTGGTCGTGCAGCCGTTTTCAAGGAATTCGACTTGCAGCGTGTACAAACCAGCAGATTCGAACGTCGGGTTGGGTTCGGTGGAGGTGAGTTCACCGGTTTCGGTGTGCATCCAAGAGAACAGGGGGGTGTATTCTTGTGGGAACACTTCGGTGCCGTACATGCTGACCTCACGGACCGTGCAGTCCATGGTTCCGTCCAGGTAGCCCAAGGTGACTTCAGGCATTTCGGTGTCTTGTGTCATCACCACCTCGTCAGAAGCCGCACAACCATTGTCGAGGTTGGTCACGGTCATGACGTAGGTGCCCGAAGTGGTGGCATACGCTGTGGCGACATCGGTGGGTCCATTCAAGGCGCCGTCATCGGTCGTCCAAGCAATGACCGCAGCAGGGTCGTTGGCGGTGGATCCAAGCAGTTCCAGTTCGGGATTGGCGCATGTGATGGTGCCTGGCAGCCCAGCCTCGACGTCAAATCGCAACGTGTCCACCAACACCGTCATGCTGAAGTTGTCAGAACACAGCAAGCTGCTCGTGCCTGGGTACGTCACGTCAAGCCCGAGGGTGCCTGGGGCATCCATGTCAAATGTCATGCCTTGTCCGACCTCGGTGTTGTTGACCGTCCACGTGTAGTCCACATGGTCGCCAAAATCAGACACTGCCTCGCAAGACAGCACGCCGCCATTGGCACAGGTCAAGGTGTTGCCGTCGCTTGAGAGCGACACGAGGACTTCGTCGACAATCACTTCCACTTCTTCCGTGAGGGTCAAGCCGCATTGGTTGGTGTACGTCACAGTCAAGGTGTTGCTCGTGACGCCTGTGTATTCGGGTGCTTGAAGCGTCGCATCGCTCACCACATTGCCTGGAGCCCAAGTGTATTCAGTAACGTTCAAGCCACCTGCGACGAGCTGGACAGAAGCTTCTGGACAAGCATAGATTTGGGTGTCCGTGCCTGTGGCGTTTCCGGTGAGGCACACGCGGCTTACGTTGAAGGCGTTTGTCGTCGCTGCCGTGAATCCCCACGTCACGAAACGTGCGCCGTCAAAAATGTCTTGAATCAAGTCAATGCTGGCGACAAGGCGTTCCTCGCAGTCGAGGTTCACACGCATCTCAGGACCTGTAGGGTCCCAAATGATGTCCACCAAATGGTCCTGGCCGTCTTCAAGGCTGGCGCCATTCATGAAGGCCGATACAGGACCGGCGGTGAAGGACTCAGGACCGTCCGTGTGGACGAATGAGCCATGGTTGACCATGGCAATGTGGTCGGCATCAATGTCGCCCAACTCAGGCTGAGGACGCGTGTCAAACTCCACCCCGAATGCTTGCTCCAATTCGCCATAGCCGTTGGCTTGGGAGCCTTCGGTTTGCAGCACCCACACCATGCCCTCCGCACCGTGGGGGATGGATCCAAAATTCACGCTGGCTTGAACGTGGAATGGCTGGGTCAAATCCAAGCGCTCTTCGGCCCAAACGGAACCGGCATTGCTGGATGGACCTGTGGTCAATTCAACGCAACCGTCGCCAAGTGCAAAGGCAGCGCCTTGTGTGGTGTAGGTCGTGATTTGGGCAGATGCAGACACAGTGAATGCCAGGGCAAATGCGAGGGATAGGGTAGAAGTGGAGCGCATGATTGCTACGTTTCAGACATGCTGACTTACGCCCTTTTCTTGTGAAGGGTTACGTCTGAACGCGGTTTTCTTCAGGCTTTCAATCCAACCCAAAACGTGGCAGCCAGCACGTTGCTGACATTTGACGAGACATCATGACGGCTCCGGATGCCGCGAAGACACCAGTTAGAATTGAAAGGAAACCTTCAGGTTGAGTCGACGACCCGTCAGGAAATTGGGAACGGCATAGTACCGGCCGTTCACATCCTGAATCCAGTTGTGATTGATGGTGTTGTTGATGCCCAAGAGGTTGAACACTTCCAGTGAAATCAGTCCATTTCGGTCCGCATCGTCGCTGAACATGACGCGTGAGAATCCGACGTCCACGCGGCGGTAGGCGGGGGTGCGCAAGACGTCCTCGTACCGGTTGAACGAAGGCGGTCCATAGGGAAGTCCAGAACCGTAGAACAGGCTCAACAGGACTTTGTAGTCCGGGTTCCTGGGCATTTCATCCTGGAAGAGCAAGCTCAAACTGAACCGCTGATCCGCGGGACGGGGGATCATACCTGGGAAGAAGGTCACCGTGTCTGTGACAACGGCAAACGGCCCGCTGTGGTATCCAGGCACCACACGCTGGCCATTTTCATTGTAGTACTCCTCGTAGCTGTCGTCGGTCAAGTCCTCCTCGGTTTGGAGTGCAGACATCCGAACCCAGCTTTGAATCCCGGGGATGAATTCCCCGTTCACCATCAGATCCAATCCTGTGGCATAGCCAGTGCTGTTGTTGGTGGCGTAGTATCGTTGGCGCACGTTCTCAATCTCATAGGGAATGAGGTTGTCCAAATCCTTGTAGTACAACTCGCCCACAAGCTTGAAGGGGCGCCCTTTCGACTCGAATTGGTGGTCGACACCTGCCACAGCGTGAAGGGCGCGCTGTGGGTCCACGTCATCCCTCACGAGCCCGTCCAACCCGCGCATCTCCCGATAGAAGGGAGGCTGATAATAATACCCGCCGGAAAGGCGGTAGGACGTCAAGGGCTTGCCTGTTGGCGTGAAGGATGCGTGGGCGCGGGGGCCTCCGACGAGATGCGTGTTGCGTTGAACCGCCCAGGGGTCGGTGAGGACGGACCAGCGGTGGGCGCGGAGGCCGAGATTGACATCCAGGTTTCCGGCATCCGTCGCCCACCGCCAAGTGTCTTGCACAAAGGCCGTGCTTCGATGGGCAGAAACGACGTTGTTGGCCTGAACGTAATACGGCAGGGTGATGGATTGGTCGGGACGTCCACCGGGACCGGCGTAACCGAGGTTGTCGGCGGGGTGGGGCGCAAAAAAACCAGCGCTGTCAATGACGTTCCATTCGGAGACGACGTCGTCAAACGTTTCGTAACGGTGCTTGAGGCCCCACTCGAGTTGGTGGTCGCCCACAAGCACGTTTCCCTTGAGGGCGCTGCTGAGCACACGGGCATACAGCGTGTTGCGGCCATGTTGCAAAAAGCCACCCACGCCAAACGTGTCGCCCTCGTCAAAGGTGTCGCCCCCCGGGTCACGCTCCAATTCACTCAGGAAGTACTGCCCCAAGACGTCAAAGGATTCGCGCTCTGCGGTTTGGAAAATGGAGTTGATCCAACGGATGCGGGAGGTCTCGGTGCTTCGTTCCAAGGCCAAGGCCCCAAAGCCCGTTTCGTAGCCCGATTGTTCTTCGCCATCGTAGTACACCGTCAAGCGTGCGGCTTGGTTGATGGTGCCGATGTTTGTTTCACGGGTGGCGGGGAAAAAGCGATAGTCGTTCCGGCCGTAGACCCCCAAGGCTTGAACTTCCCAAGGCCCGTAGCCGTCGGGGTCCCATGTGAGGTAGGTCTGCGCATCGAGGTAGGTAGGAGCGTATTCGCCCCGCTCATCGAGCGTAGACAGCACATAGCTGTTGTTGCGGTAGCGCACCCCCATGTTGATGCGGATGGGGCCCGCCACGTTGTCGTGTTGGACTTGGGCGCCCAACGCGCTTGCGGAAACACGGGTCGTCGGTCCGGTGGGTTTGCGGTAATGGATGTCGAGTACGGAACTGAGTTTGTCGCCGTATTTGGCTTCAAACCCGCCGGCGCTGAATTCAATTCGGTCCACCATGTCAGGGTTGGCGAAGGACAAGCCCTCTTGCTGACCGGAGCGCACCAAGAACGGGCGATAGACCTCGATGTCGTTGACATAGACCAAATTCTCGTCAAAGGAGCCCCCGCGAACGTTGTACGCACTGCTCAGTTCAGAGGTGAAGTTGACAGGGGCTTGGAGCAAGGCATCCTCGATGGTGCCGCGCGGGGTGGGGATTTTGTTGGCGAGTCGTGGGTCGATGCGCTGCACCGTCACGTCCTTGGGGCCGTCGCCCACCACTTCGGCCTCTCCCAAGTTGGTGCCCGGGGTGAGTTTGAAGCGCTGGGTCATGTTGGGGCGCTGAAAGGTGATGCGCTTTGTTTCGCTGCTGTGGCCGACAAACGACGCCTTCACCGTCCAGGGGCCTTCGCTTGGAAAGACGATGCGGAATTGTCCGTCTCGGTCTGTGGTGACGCCCAACCGGATGTTTTCTTCCACCAATACGGCAGCGCCGGGCAAGACCTGGCCGCGTGTGTCTGTGACTGTTCCGGACAAGGTAAACTGTCCGTAGAGGCAGGAGGCCAGAAGCCATCCCAACACCCCGAGCCCCAGTCCGCGCAAGGTCATTGTCGTTTGAGGTCTCCGTCGCGCAAGGCTTGCAGGAACTTGGCCCATGCCACGGGGTTCAACAAGTTGACAGGGGGAGCTTGTCCCGAGTAGCCCGCTTGGATGGCTTGGGCAGACAGTACGTCCGTGGCGGTGGATTGCCCGTCGCGGCCAACCTCAATCAAGCGATCGTACATGTCGATGGGGTCCATGTTCGAATCCCACGCGGGGTCCAGTCCTTGGTTGGGCAGGCCCAGGGCCAAGAATTCTTTCTTGAACCGCTCCTTGCTTGGCCATGGATACACAAAGGCATCGGCCATGTTGATGGTGTCGCGTCCCATGGTTTGCACCAAATTGACGCGTCCCATTTCGCTTCCCGCTGGAATGACAGCTTGGTGGGTGACGTAGCCCACGCTTGAAAACGCCAATGTGTCTCCTTCCAAGGCAGGCAAACTGAAGAAGCCCCGTGCATCGGTCATTGTGCCTCGACGGTCTCTCGAACGAAACACCGTGCAGTAGGCCAAGGGAGCCAGGGAATCACCGGTGACCACCAGGCCACTGACTTGCACCACCTTCGTCTCGGTGGAGTCACGTTGAAGGACATCTGCAGAATTCGAAGCCTGGACATCGATTCCAGCCCAAAACAACCCCAACCCGAAGGCACATGTAAACAAGCGATTCATGAGCTGTGGAAGGTACAACGCATCATGCGCCTTCTTCGTGTGCAGTCTTGAATTCGCTGGTGAAGTGGAAGGTGATTTCAGGAAAATTCTGAATCTCCATGTTCAACATGAATTGGGAGGGGGCGAGGTACACCTCGAGGCCATCCTTGTCCCGCACAATGTCCTGCGCTTTGATGCGTCGGAATTCGGACATCTTCTCCTCGTTGTCCGATTCGATCCAACAGGCCTTGGAATAGGGCTTGGCTTGAAATTCACATTTGGCGCCGTATTCATGCTCAAGGCGGTATTGAATGACCTCGAATTGAAGTTCCCCCACTGTGCCCACAATTTTGCGGTTGCCCGCCTCCCGGATGAACAGTTGGGCCACACCCTCGTCGGTCAACTGCTGAATGCCCTTTTCGAGCTGCTTGCTCTTCATGGGGTCTTTGTTGACGAGTTCTTTGAAGATCTCGGGCGAAAAACTGGGGATTCCCCGGAATTGAAGGTCTTCGCCTTCGGTCAGGGTGTCGCCAATTTTGAAGTTGCCCGTGTCGTAGAGGCCGACGACGTCGCCGGGCCACGCTTGTTCCACCACGCTTTTTTCTTGGGCCAGAAAGCTCGCTGGGTTCGCAAATTTCAACTTCTTGTCCAAGCGGGTGTGCTGGTAGAAGGTGTTGCGCTCGAAGCTGCCGGAACACACACGGAGAAACGCAATGCGGTCGCGGTGCTTGGGGTCGATGTTGGCGTGAATCTTGAAGATGAAGCCCGTGAATTTGGATTCGTCCGGGGCCACAAGACGGGAAGAAGTCTCGCGTGGTTTGGGGTTGGGCGCGATGTCCACAAACGTGTCGAGCATCTCTTGCACCCCAAAATTGTTGACTGCACTCCCAAAAAACACCGGCGCCAACTTGCCCTCCAGATAGGGCGCAGAATCCCACGCGTCGTACACGCCCTCGATCAATTCCACATCCTCGCGCAACGTGTCGGCGTGTTCGCCCACCAAATCGTCCAAAGAAGCGTCGTCAAGAGAATCGATGGCCACCACGTCTTTGGCCACTTTGGTCTTGTCCGCTTGGAACAAGCGCAGGCTCTTGCTGTACAGGTTGTACACACCTTGGAAGGTGTGGCCCTGCGAGATGGGCCACGACAGGGGGCGAACTTGGATGTTCAGCTTGGCTTCCACCTCGTCCAGCAGGTCAGTGGGGTCGCGGCCCTCGAGGTCCATTTTGTTGATGAACACAATCACGGGGGTGTTGCGCATGCGGCAGACCTCCATGAGGCGCTCGGTTTGGGGCTCCACACCTTTCACGCAATCAATCACAAGAATCACGCTGTCCACCGCAGTCAAGGTCCGGTAGGTGTCTTCGGCGAAGTCGCGGTGCCCCGGCGTGTCCAACAGGTTGATGAGCAGGTCTTTGTAGTGAAACGCCATCACAGATGTCGCCACAGAGATGCCACGCTGACGCTCGATTTCCATGAAGTCTGACGCGGCCGTCTTCGTGATCTTGTTGTTCTTCACCGCGCCCGCTGTCTGGATGGCGCCACCGAAGAGCAGAAACTTCTCCGTCAAGGTCGTCTTTCCAGCGTCTGGGTGAGAAATGATGGCGAACGTACGTCGACGTTCGATTTGCTGTTGGATCGCGGCACTCATGGGGAGGCCAAAATTACACCTTCCGTCCCGACTCCACGACCCCGCGAATCAATTCCTCCCATGCGGGAATCAAATGCCCGGGGCGGCAGCGGTCAGCATAGGCGCGTCCGCGTTTGGCGCGGGCCTGCAACGCTTCGGGGTCCTCGTGCATCACGTCGGAGACGGCTTGGGCCAGGGCATGGGGGTTTTGGGGTGGGCAGAGCACGCCGCGTCCAGAGGCCAGCAATTCTGACGTCCCGCCAGAATTCGTCCCGATCACGGGCACTTCCCTTGCAAGCGCTTCGAGCGTCACGGTCCCAATGGTTTCGGCATGGCTCGTCATCCCAAATGCATTCAGCGCGTCGTACACCGGCAGCACGTTTTCCCGGGCTTCTCGGAAGTGTACACGGTCGGTCAGCCCGAGTTCGCGAGCCAACGCTTCAAGCGCCGCACGCTCATCAATGCCGTTGTTGAGGGTGTTGTTTCCGACAAACAGCCAATGTACCCGATCTGGCAGCCGGGCCAAGGCACGCAAGGCGGTTTGCTGGCCCTTGCCAGGATCCAAACGCCCCACCGTCCCAACGAGCCATGTGCTTTTGGGAAGCTGAAGGCCAAGTGCGGTTTGGGCTTGATGGCGCTGCAAAGGTGCTGTGGTGAACCAACGATCGTCCAAAGGGAGGGGCAAGACGTGGCACTGGTCCGCCTTGAGCGGCGTTCGCGCCAAGCATTCGCGACGCAAGTGTTCAAGGCCACACACCCAAGCGTCGACGCGTCGGAAGCGGCGCACGTGCCAAGGGGCGTTTTTCGCCTTCGGGATTTGCATGGCCTGCTGCATGACAAGGGCCGCGCCCAGCGCTTGTGCGGCATGTCCAGCAAAGGCCAAATCGGCCCTGTCTCGGATCCACAAGACGTCAGAGGACTTGCCTCGTGCCCATCGGTTCGCTGCCCCTCGGTTGAGG
This sequence comes from uncultured Flavobacteriales bacterium, assembly GCA_965658245.1. Lineage (GTDB taxonomy): Bacteria > Bacteroidota > Bacteroidia > Flavobacteriales_D > Sanyastnellaceae > UBA11663. Next base: position 41,677 of record CBFHRO010000007.1, on the reverse strand, counting down.
TGCTTGGAAAACGGTGGCGAGGCGTGGGTGGTGAGCCCTTGTTCAAGGCCATGTCCCCACGTTTTGGAGCCTTCAGGTGCCACGACCTCAACGCGGTGACCCGCATCGCGCAACCACAGTGCCAAGATCAACATGTTGCGCTCAAGTCCTCCCCAACCTTTGGAAGAGGTGAAAAAGCATATGTTGTTCTTGGACAATTTTTTGTGTGTTGTATTCAATCAGCGCCTGTCGGGGCGAATGGTGAGCTCGCTCACCACGCCACGGCCTCGGCTTTCGACGGCAAACAGGACGGCGTCCGCCACGTATTCTGGCGACATGCCTTCGTCGAATTGCGGGCGGTAGTTGGCACGCAATTCATCGTTGGTTGTGCGGTCGATGAAGGGGGTGTTGACGGCGCCTGGGTTGAGGGTCGTCACAGCAAGCTCGTTTCGAAATTCGGTGCGAAGGGATTCCGACAAGGCCAGCACTGCATGCTTTGTGGCGCAATACACGCCGCTGTTGGGGAAGACCTGCCGCGCAGCGAGCGAGCCGACATTGATGACGTGCCCTTTCGCTTTGAGCAATTCCGGCAAGGCCGCGTGCAGGGTCGACAACACGCCAGAGATGTTGACGTCAATCATGGCGTGCCATTCTTCAAGGGGGGCTTCCGTCAAGGGGTTGAAATAGCCAATCCCCGCGTTGGGAATGACAACGTCGATGCCGCCCCAGGCTTCGGTCATGGCACGGGCACATGATGAAACGCTGGTCGGATCGGTCACGTCGCATGGGTGCGCCGCGATGTCGCCAGGAAGTGCAACGGCCTGCGCGGCCAAGGATTGGAGTTTGTCGGTGCTGCGCGCGGCAGCCCAAACGTGGTGACCCGCGCCTGCAAGCTTCAAGGCGCAGGCTTGTCCGATGCCGCTTGAGGCGCCGGTGATCCAAATGCGAAGGGGTGTGTTCATGTTTTCTGGAGCAGGGTCAGGGTGAAATGATCTCATGGATTGGATTCCCACTGGGCGAGGCCGATGACCCGGTCGTAGCCGTCCCAATCCTCGTAGTGGACGATGAGGGTGTAGAGGTTGTTGGTTTGGAAGTGGGAGCCTTCCAAATCCCGAAGCTCACCAGGGTCGCCGTCTTGGCTGCCTCGTTCTCTCACCACGTAGTGATAATTGTAATACCCTTGCTTCAAAAGGTGGCGGTGGGTGTAAAGGCCTTGGGCGGCATCGTAGGTCATTTGGAACTCAGGCAAGCAACGATGCTGGGACATGGCGCCCACCAGGAACACCTCGCGGTCGACCAAGGGGTGTTTGGTGTCAAGTCGCCAGTGCACCCAAACATAGTCGCTCCCCGTGTAGGGGTCGAGTCGGTCGTTGTGGGTCACCATGGCGCCGTGGATGTCTTCGCCGCCGCCGAAGTAGTCGAAGGTTCTGCGCTGGTCGGTGTCGAGGTAGAAATAGAAGTGGTCGGCACGCTCTTCGAGCCTCGCCACGCCACGGGCTGTGAATTCGAGGCCCTTCAAGTCGGCGAAGCGGTGCGTGTTCCCTCCTTCGAAGACGTGCCCTGACCGTTGGAAATCGATTTCGGCCCCCTTGATGAAACGAGGCTCTCGTCCCGAGATGGCACGGTCCCATCGCCAGTTGGGCACGACACTGACGTGCAGTCGGTCGAAGGGGTCGGACAGGGAATAGTTGTCTTCAAACACGGAGAAGTGGACCTCTTGATGGGTCCGACGCAGCGCAAGGTCGTTGGGCTCTCCGGTTTGGGCTTCGACGCGACAGAGGTCTTCGAACACCACAAAGCGCCGGGTCGCCACCACGCGCTCGGGTTGGTAGGGGTCAAAGACCTCGAGCAAGTAATTTCCGCTCAGTGTCCAAGCCAAATCCTCGTTGGGCAGCAGCAAGCTGTGGTGGGTGAAGTCGACTTTGGTCCCAAAACTGGCTTCATCGTCTTCCATGGGCGTGCTGTAAAACCCTCGGATGTACTCGCTGGGATGAAGGTCAGAGGGTTGCCAGAACCGGTCGCAGTGGCGGATGCGAACTTCCCATGCCGTGTATTCCCCCGACAAATCGTCCAGCCGAAGTTCCAGGGTGCCTTGGTCGAGCGGAACGACGGGCGGGGCAAGGGGCTGGCCTTGGGGGTGAAACAGCACAGTGGAGACGGCGCTTGCATCGGCCGGCAGGGGGCGTGGTGCCAAGTCTTGCGCCCAACCCAAGATTGGGAGGCTCAAAAACGCCGCGAGCGTCATTCGTGAAAAACACTGGAACCATGTCATGCCCCAAAGTTCGTCGGAAATCCTTTCACGATTTCCCTTTGCGACCGTGGACAAATCTGACTTGGCTTTGCGCTGTTCTTTTGCTTTGTGAGGGCTACCTTTGCGCCCCGAAAACCTTTGGACATGTCCAATACCTTACGAATCAAAAAGGGAGTCGACATCCGCCTGACGGGTGAGCCTTCGCTTCAGTGTGGTGACGCACCACAACCCAAGGTGGCCGCCATTCAGCCCACCGATTTCCCAGGCTTGACGCCCAAACTGACCGTCAAAGAGGGAGTCCAAGTTCAGGTCGGTGACGCCCTGTTCTACGACAAGACCTTCACGTCCGTCATGTTTGCAAGCCCCGTGTCGGGCACCGTGAAAGAGGTGGTGCGCGGCGCCAAACGTCGCATCCTCGCCGTGACGGTCGAGTCGGACGGCGCGGGCACAGCCAAAGATTTTGGTCCATGGGCTGGAGGTGATCGCGAAGCCCTTGTGGCCCACATGGCCGCTGGCGGGGCATTCGCCACCATGCGCCAGCGTCCCTTTGACGTCCTCGCCAACCCCAACGACACCCCTCGCGCCATTTACGTGAGTGGATTCGATTCGGCCCCCTTGGCGGCGGACACCGGAGTCGTGGTGGAAGGACGCATGGACGACCTCCAACGCGGCATGGATGCGCTTGGCGTGTTGGCCGGCGAAGGCGGCGTCCACGTCGGCACCCGAGCCGGAGACAACACGTTGGCCGGGCTCAACGGCTGCACGACGACCTCGTTCAACGGACCACACCCTGCCGGCAACGTTGGCGTGCAGATTCATCACACTGCGCCCATCAACAAAGGCGAGGTGTTGTGGACCATGGGCTTGCAAGACGTCATCAACCTCGGCACCTTCCTCCGCACAGGCCAATACAGCGCTTCACGCGTGGTGGCCTTGGGTGGATCTGAAATGAACGACCCGCGCCATGTCCGCACAGTGGCAGGCGCAAAGCTCAGCGACCTCGGCGTTTCTGCCAACGAGGGCGCTCGCGTGATCAGCGGCAGCGTGCTCACGGGGACAACGGCTGGGGCGGAGGGTCACCTCGGTGCATTTGCCACGCAGGTGGTTGCGCTGCCAGAAGGACACGACCCCAAATTCTTGTTGACAGAAGGCTGGCTCAGCCCAGGCCTCAACAAGTTCTCCATGAGCCGTGCGTATCCCACGTGGCTCATGCCCAAGAAGAAGCAGTACACGTTGGACACCAACCAAAACGGCGAGGACCGCGCGTTTGTGGTCAGTGGCCAATACGAGGCTGTGTTTCCCTTCGACATCTACCCCGTGCACCTGATCAAAAGCATCATGGTGAACGACATCGATGCCATGGAGAAGCTCGGCATCTACGAAGTGGCTCCCGAAGACTTCGCCTTGTGCGAGTTTGTGTGCACCTCGAAAATCCCTGTTCAATCCATCGTGAGAGAGGGTTTGGACGCATTGAAAGTGGAACTCGGTTGATCCAGCCGGAACAGAACGCAAGAATCAGATTACGATGAAAGCCATTCACAATCTCCTCCAATCGGTCAAGCCTCACTTCGAAGAGGGCGGCAACTTGTCGCGCTTCTGGGTGGTGTTTGACTCTCTGGAAACGTTTGCCTTCACCCCGGGGCACGTCACGCACAGTGGCGCGCATATCCGGGATGGCATTGACCTGAAGCGCACCATGTTCTTGGTCATCGTGGCCATGGTTCCCTGCCTGTTGTTTGGCATGTGGAACATCGGGCACCAATATCACCTGAGCTTGGGCCAAACTTCCGACCTCCTCGCCAACGTCCTCGTCGGCGCATGGAAGGTCATCCCGCTCATCGTGGTCAGCTACGGCGTGGGTCTCGGGATTGAATTCCTTTTTGCAGGCATGCGCGGGCACAGCATCAACGAAGGTTACCTCGTGTCAGGCATGTTGATTCCGCTCATCATGCCGGTGGACGTGCCGCTCTGGATGGTGGCTCTGGCCGTGGCTTTCGCGGTCGTGGTGGCCAAGGAAGTTTTTGGGGGCACAGGCATGAACATCCTCAACGTGGCGCTCACGGCGCGTGCGTTTTTGTTCTTTGCCTACCCCAAGCAGCTGAGCGGTGAAATTTGGATTCACGACGTGGCGACCAGCAAAGCCGGTGGCATGCTCGTGGACGGTTACACCGGCGCGACGGCCTTGGGTCACCTTGCAGGCACCGTTGGAACGGCAGCTTCAGAGGCCAGTGCGGCGACCATGTCCATGTTTGCAGAAGGGGGGATGTTCTCTTTGAGCAACTGCTTCCTGGGCTTGATTCCAGGCTCGGTGGGCGAGACCTCTGCGTTGGCCTGCTTGATTGGCGCGGCGATGCTCATTTGGACTGGCATCGGCAGCTGGCGCATCATCACGTCGTTCCTCGCGGGCGGCCTTGTGATGGGCTTCTTGTTCAACCTCATCGGCGCCAACGCCTACATGACCATCAGCCCGATTCACCAAGTGGTGATGGGCGGATTCATGTTTGGCATGGTCTTCATGGCCACCGATCCAGTGAGTGCAGCCCAAACCAACAAAGGCAAAATCTGGTATGGCTTCTTCGGGGGCTTGTTCAGCATCATGATTCGGGTCTTCAACCCGGCCTACCCAGAAGGGGTCATGATGGCGATTCTCTTCATGAACGTCATGGCACCGCTCATTGACCACTATGTCATTGAAGGCAACATCAAGCGCCGTGAAAAGCGCATGACTGTCGCTGCTGCCTAACCCGATACACCAACGATCAAGACAAACCTCATGGCGATCAACAAAAACGGAACCGGCTACACGTTTGGCTTTGCCATCGTGATGGTGGTTGTGGTGGGAGCGGCCCTCGCGGCCACAGCGATTTCGCTCAAGCCTCTCCAGCAAGCCAACGCGGCCGACAAGAAAATGATGGACATCCTCGGTGCCATCAAGGTGGACGCGCAACGCGACAACGCGAAGGCGCTCTTTGCCGAATACGTGACCTCACGTGTGGCCATCGACGCTTCTGGCACCCAAGTGTCTGTAAAGCAAGGGGAGGTGAACGCGACCGACGCGACCGACCCGTTCAACATCAACATCAAGAAGGACTACCGCTCGCACAAGCCTGCCAAGGGCGACCTCTCGTGGGGCAACGCGGACGACTTGAGTTTCCCTGTCTTCGAATGCCAAAAAGAAGGCGAGACCTACTACGTGGTTCCCATGGTGGGTTCCGGACTGTGGGGCCCGATTTGGGGCTACGTCGCGCTCGAAGGCGACATGCAGACCATTTACGGCGCCAAGTTTGACCACAAAACAGAGACCCCGGGTCTCGGTGCCGAAATCAAGGAAGATTTCTTCACGGTGAAGTTTGAAGGCAAGACCCTCGCCGAAGTGGGGCCGACCTACTTCTCGGTCTTGAAAGGAGGCGCCGTGACCAACGAGCACAGCGTGGACGGCATCACAGGGGGCACCATCACGTCCAAGGGCGTGGATGAGATGCTCAACCGCACGATGGGCATCTACTTGAAGTACTTCAACAACGAACAACGCGCGCAACGATGAGCACAGACACCAACACCGCGGTCGAGACCAAGCGTGAAAGCTTGTTCAGCAAGAAGAACCGCAAACTCCTCAAGGACCCCCTGGACGACAGCAACCCCATCACGGTTCAGGTCTTGGGCATTTGCTCGGCGCTGGCGATCACCGTGCAGCTTCAGCAGGCCGTCATCATGAGCCTCTCAGTGCTCTTTGTGATGATCGGTGGCAACGTCATCATTTCGTTGCTTCGCAACCTCGTTCCAGACCGAATCCGCATCATCGTGCAACTCGTCGTCGTGGCGTCGCTTGTGATCATCGTGGACCAGGTGTTGAAGGCCTTCCAACCTGACATCAGCGAGAAGCTCTCCGTCTTTGTCGGACTGATCATCACGAATTGCATCATCATGGGCCGCCTCGAGGCGTTTGCGTTGGGCAACAAGCCTGGACCGTCTCTCCTCGACGCCATTGGCAACGCGATGGGTTACGCCTGGATTCTCCTCGTGGTCTCCATCGTTCGTGAAATCTTCGGCAGCGGCGCCATTTCGCTCCCAGGCATGGGCCAAGTGAAGTTCTTGCCATCGAGCTGGTTCATCTCGGAAGGAGGGTTTTACGAGAACAACAACCTGATGATTTTGCCTCCAATGGCACTCATCACGGTGGGCCTCATCATTTGGATTCAACGAAGCCGCAACCAGGCACTCATCGAAGAAAACTAAGACATGGAATACCTAAGCATCTTCGTGAAGGGCATCTTCATCGAGAACATGATCTTCGCCTACTTCCTCGGCATGTGTTCTTACCTCGCGGTGTCCAAAACCGTCAAGACGGCCAACGGCCTAGGCCTTGCAGTCATCTTCGTGTTGGGCATCACCGTGCCGATCAACTACCTCCTCGAGAACTACGTCCTCAAGGAAGGCGCGCTGGCTTGGCTCAACCCCGAGTACGCCGGCGTCGACCTGAGCTTCCTCAGCTTCATCATGTTCATCGCGGTCATCGCGTCGATGGTGCAGCTCGTGGAAATGATCGTCGAGAAGTTTGCGCCTGCGCTGTACGGCGCCCTCGGCATCTTCTTGCCGCTCATCGCGGTGAACTGCTCCATCCTCGGTGGCGCCCTCTTCATGCAAGACCGTCAATACCCCAGCATCGGGGAGGCGACGGTCTTCGGGTTGGGCAGCGGTGTGGGCTGGTGGCTCGCCATCGTGGCCATCGCGGCCATCCGCGAAAAGATTCGTTACTCACATGTGCCGGCGCCACTCCGTGGTTTGGGCATCACATTCATCATCACTGGACTCATGGGCATCGCGTTCATGAGCTTCATGGGCATTGAAATCTGATCAGACATGACAACCACGCTGATTCTGACCATCGCCTTCTTCCTCACGGTCATCTTGATGCTCGTGAGCCTCCTCCTCTTCGTGAAGGCCAAACTCTCGCCTGCGGGCAAACTCAAAATCACCATCAACGGAGAGCAGACGCTCGAAGTCGACGGGGGCTCCACGCTTTTGACCACCTTGGGCAACAGCGGGGTGTTCTTGCCATCCGCCTGCGGCGGAGGGGGCACTTGCGTCCAGTGCAAGTGCCAAGTGAACACGGGTGGAGGTTCGATCCTTCCCACAGAAACCCCTCACTTCTCGCGCAAAGAGATTGCCGAAAACTGGCGCCTTGGTTGCCAAGTGAAGGTGAAGGAGGACATGGACATCCAGGTGCCTGAGGAAGTCTTTGGCATCAAGAAGTGGGAGTGTGAAGTGGTGTCCAACTACAATGTCGCGTCTTTCATCAAGGAGTTTGTGGTGCGCTTGCCTGAAGGCGAAACCCTCGACTTCGAGGCGGGTGGCTACATCCAGGTGGACGTGCCTACGACCACAGTCGAGTACAAGAACATCGACATCACCGCGCACCCTGATCACCACCCTGATCCCAACACCTTCCAGTCGGAGTGGGACAAGTTTGGGTTGTGGGACCTCAAGATGGTCAACGAGGAGCCCATCGTACGCGCCTACTCCATGGCCAACCACCCTGCAGAGGGCAACATTGTGATGCTCAACATCCGGATTGCCACGCCACCTTGGGATCGCGCGCGCAACGGTTGGATGCAGGTGAACCCTGGCATTTGTTCGTCGTTTGTGTTCGACCAAAAGCCAGGCGACAAAGTCACCATCTCCGGCCCTTACGGGGAATTCTTCATCAAGGAGACGGAAGCGGAAATGGTGTACATCGGCGGGGGTGCCGGCATGGCGCCCATGCGCTCTCACTTGTTCCACCTCTTCCACACGTTGAAGACCGGCCGCAAGGTGACCTTCTTCTACGGCGGACGTTCCAAGCGTGAGTTGTTCTACGTGGACGACTTCCGCGCCATCGAGAAGGAGTTTGAAAACTTCAAGTTCCACCTCGTGTTGTCAGAGCCTGCCGAAGGCGACAACTGGAATGAAAAGAAGAACATCGACGACGCGGGGGATGGTTTCCTTGGCTTCGTTCACAACGCGGTGATCGAACACCACTTGAAAGATCACGAAGCACCAGAGGACATTGAATTCTACTTCTGTGGCCCGCCGATGATGAACCAAGCGGTTCTGAAGATGTGCGACGACTGGGGCGTTCCCCCAGAAAATGTGGCCTTCGATGACTTCGGTGGCTAAGTCGAGGATCGACCGAATCACAAAGGCTCTTGCGCTTGCAGGGGCCTTTGTCGCCTTCGGATGCGGCGAGTCGCCACAGTCTCAAGATGACGCACGGGGAGTGGAGTGGGTCCATCGCGGACCTGCCCAGGGCACCACGTACACCATCAAGTACATCGCACCCGATTCGGTGCCACAAGTGGCCATCGACGCCGCCCTCGAGGAGGTGGACATCGAGATGAATGCCTGGCGCGCAGAATCGGCCTTGTCCCGTTTCAATGCCTTTGCCCGGACGGACACGGTGTTTGAGGTGGCGGACAAGGCCGGGGTGTGGTCTTTGCTTTGGGACATCTCGAGCGACGTGCACCGCGAGTCCAAAGGCGCGTTCGACGTCGCCATGGCGCCGCTCATGAAACTTTGGGGATTTCGCATGCAGCACCGCGAGATTGTCACACAGGCCATGGTGGACAGCGTGCATGCCTTTGCCCGCTTCCGCACTGACGTGGTCGATTTCAATGAGGTCCTGGACGCGTCAGGCTTGGCCGTGGGGGGACACCTTTCCAAAGGCGACCCACGCGCCGAATTGGATTTCAATGCTGTGGCGCAGGGGTTCACGGTGGACGGCTTGGCGGAAGTCTTGATGGACCATGGCGTGATGGACATGATGGTGGAACTGGGCGGAGAGGTCAAATGCATGGGCACCAACCTTCAAGGACAGCCGTGGCGCATCGCCATCGACCGCCCCCAAGCCGAGGGCCGGACATTGCAGGCCGTGTTGCCGCTGGACAACCAATCGGTGTGTACAAGCGGGAATTACCGCAAGGTGTCGGTGGTGAATGGCCAAAAGCTCTCTCACACCCTCGACCCGCGCACGGGCGCGCCCGTCACCCATGGCCTGTTGAGTGCCACCCTTGTCACCCCGAGTGCCGCCTATGCCGACGCCTATGCCACGGTGTGTATGGTGCTTGGACCTGACCGTGGGGCGGCTTGGGTGGACAGCCTGCAACGCGCCGGCAAGGATGTGGAAGCGTTGTTCATCATGGACGGCGGAGGAGAGGACTATGCGTTTTGGGCGACGCCTTCTTTGAGGGCAGCCTTGGAATGGTTGGAGCCCCTGGACGAATACGCCTCTCCGTTGGTGAAGTAACCCAGGTTCCAAGAACAAATGGCCGGGTTGCTGTATTTTGGCTGAGGAAGGCGTTCCGTCGTTCCACTTTCAACCAAACGCAACTCACGTCCCATGAAGTCGGATTTCATCACTTCACGGCACCACGGCCTGCTCACGTGGTTCTTGTTCTTGCCCTTCTTGATGGCTGGGATTCCTGCAAGCGCACAAGGCATCTTCGACAACGGCATGTCATGTGGTTGTCCAGAAGTTGCCGCACGCGACACGGTTTGGGTCACGGACAATGCCGGAGCAGGAGTGGGCACTGCGACCTGGACTTGCGATCATCTTTATGTCTTGACCGAGCAAGTGTTTGTCAACGCTCAGGACACGTTGATCATCGAACCAGGCACGGCTGTGCTGGGCATGGCTGGGGAGGGACGTCAGTCGTTTGAGGTGCCGTCTGGCAATGAAGTGGGCGGCATTGTGACCGTGAACTACGAGACGTATCCAGGTGCCCTCATTGTGGCGCGCGGTGCTTATTTGGGGGCAGAAGGCACCCCGACTTGTCCCATCCAATTTTCCTTTTTGGGCGATCCCCTCGACGGTTCTGTAGGATTGGACGTGCAAGGGCAATGGGGTGGTTTGGTCATGTGCGGCGCTGCGGCAATCAACACCCTGTACTTGGAAGGGACCGATCAGCCTTCCCAAACGGGCGGCATTGGCACCGGAGAAGACCGCGCGGAGGGTGTGGTGGACTTGTCAGGACAAGATCGACATGTGTATGGTGGCAACACAGCACCAGACGTGTCTTCGGGCGTCCTCAAGCATGTGTCATTGCGACATGGGAGCACCAACCTCGGGTGGAACAACGTCTTGAACGGCAATGAAACGGACCTCCTTCAACTCGCGGGATGCGGAGAGGGAACCACCTTGGATTACGTGGAACTGATCGCCTCTGCAGACGATGGCCTCCACGTGATGGGGGGCACGCCGGATGTGCGTCATGTGGTGAGTGCCTTTCATGCAGAGGATGCCTTCGAAAGTGATCAAGGGTGGCAAGGCACAGGACAGTGGTTGTTTGGCCTTCAAGACACGGCTTTGGCCCATCCGACCAACCCGCCCTACGAGACCTTTTTGTGGCGAATGCACGGAGACGACTTTGAAGAAAACAACGTCGACTTCACCTATGAGCCTTACACGTCGCCGTGGATGAGCAACTTGACCCTCATTTCGAATGGTGGGACGCATGCGGTGGGGGTGCAAAGTTTGCCCGCGGGAGATTGGCACAACGCGGTGATTGACGGCGTTTCTGAGTCTGGCATTGAATTCCGTCATCTGTATTCATGCGACGGCTATCCCGCGGTCACCCCCATGGGGATGTCGGGAGGGTATGGCATTCTCCGAATCAAAAATTGGCGGGTCCAAGGAACGTCTGCAGCGCAAGGGATGGTGACCCCAGGGTCGTACCGAGGCTTGTACCCCAATGGCATTGGGCTTGCCTTGCCTTCCATTTTGGCCGACAGCAACAACGTGTTGGGATCCATTGCGGTCAATCCCACCTTCACCTTGACCAATGGGGTTATTTTGGAAGGCTTGGATCCCCGTGCGATCGAGGAAGGGACGGTGTCCGATTACTACCAAACCTTGGACGGCGAGTTGGAGGAAGTCTCCTTTCACGGTGCCTTCGAACCCAATGCGTTGCCTTGGTTTGAAGGGTGGAGTGCGCTGTCAGCCAAAGGACTTTTCAGCGGGGCCATTTCCGGTCCTGGATGCACTTATTCTTTGGCCTGCAACTACGACCCCGCGGCGACGGAAGAGGACGGGTCGTGTGAATTTGAGTCTTGTGCGGGCTGCATCTACCCATGGGCTTGCAATTACGATGCCACCGCTGTGCTTGACGATGGGACCTGTGAGCGAGAATCATGCGCGGGATGCACTTTCTTGGTTGCATGCAATTACGATCCTGCCGCCACGCAGGACGACGGATCCTGCACTTACGAGGTGTGTTCAGGATGCACGTTCCTTGATTCGCCCAACTACGATCCGAACGCCCAAATTGATGACGGAAGCTGCGACCCTGTGGTCGGCGGCAATGTTTGCCAGGGAGACCTCAACGGGGATGGGGCGATCAGCACCCTTGATTTGCTCGATTTCCTCTCGGTGTACGGAGAGGCATGTGACCCGTGATGGAGTCTGAAGGGGAAGGGGTCAGGGCTGTTCAGCTTGACAGGCATCTTGGGGACGTGCGCCGCACACCGAGCATCCGCCGTCCTCGCTGCGCAACATGGGGTTGTTGCTGGCGCACGTGCCACTGAATTCTCCTCCTGGTTTCACCAAGATTTTGATGGCGATGCCCGCAAATGCGAGGGCGAGGAGGCCAATGGCCAAGATGATTTCCGTCCAACCCATGGGGCGAAGATACGAGGTGATTTCGTGGTGACCGCCTCTGTACCTTGCAAGTATAAAATTATACGACTATATTTATGTTCGTAATTTTAAGCCATGCTGTCACTTCGTGCATTTTGGGCGTGGGCCTTCTTGGGGCCTGCGTCGGTTTTTGCCCAAGGGCTTTCTGTAGGGGAGTCTTGTGGTTGCCCTGTGGTGTCCTCTCGGGACACAGTGTTTGTGTCAGACAACAACGGCGGAGGTGTGGGAACGCAGCACTGGACATGCGATCACTTGTACGTGTTGACGGAGCAAGTCTTTGTCAATGCGGGTGACACGCTGACCATCGATCCTGGAACCGTGGTCTTGGGTGCCGAGGGCGAAGGACGCGTGGAGACGGATGTGGACGTCAATTTTGGGGTGGGCAGCGTGCGTGATGTGACGTACGAGGCGTACCCTGGAGCGCTCGTTGTGGCGCGTTCCGGATTTCTGGATGCGCAAGGCACAGCGGCCTGTCCCATTCAATTTTCATTCTTGGGGGACCCCATGGATGGTTCAGTGGGCCTGGATGTCACGGGACAGTGGGGAGGCTTGGCCTTGTGCGGAGCCGCCCAAACCAACACCCTGCACCTTGATTTGTCGTTCTTCGGCGCGCCGTTTTTCACCACGGGGGTAGGCACAGGGGAGGACCGCATTGAGGGCATTGTCGATTTGACTGGACAAGACCGAGAGGTTTACGGCAGCAATGAAGACCCTACGGGATCGTCTGGCCATCTGCGCTACTTGTCCATCCGACATGGGAGCACCAATTTGGGGTGGACCCAATTCGGAAATGGCAACGAGACGGATCTGCTGCAGCTCGGTGCGTGCGGTTCTGGAACCGTGGTGGAGCACATTGAATTGGTGTCATCTGCAGACGACGGATTGCACATTTTGGGCGGGTTGGTTGAGGTTCGGCATGTGGTTTCCGCGTTCCATGCGGAAGACGCTTTCGAGAGCGATCAGGGATGGCAAGGCTCCGCCCAATACCTGCTGGGGATTCAGGACACGGCACTTGCGGTGGCAACCAACCCCCCAGGACCTTCTTTTGTCTATGATGCGGAAGGCGACGACGTGCAAGACAACAACATGGATCCTTCAAGCGAGCCTTATTGCTTGCCTGCCATGGCCAATTTCACGTTCATCACCAACGGTGCAGATCAGGCGGCGAGTTACCATAGCCTGCCGGGCGGAGATTGGCTGAATTCAGTGGTTCACGGCGTGTCCGATGCGGGAATTGAGATTCAGCATTATTTGACGTGCGATGGGTTTAATGCAATGTTGGCCAACCAATACGGTTTCTTGTCCTTGCGAAACTGGCGTGTGTGGGGTGATGAGACGCACGGAGCAGACATTTTGCGCGGACGTTACATGGGCAACTACGGCGCACAAGACGCCCTGGAGGGGTGGCTTACGGACAGCACCAACGTCATCGAATCCGTGCTTGTAGACGGTGGGTTCAACGTTGAAAATGGAGCGGTTGTGGATGGCTTGGACCCTCGCGTGCAGTCGGGAGGAACGGTGAACGATTACTATTTGCCATCTGACGAACGCCTCGAGCCAGCGTCTTTTCACGGCGCATTGGAACCCGACGCCTTGCCATGGTTTGCGTCGTGGTCTTACCTCGCCCACAAGGGTCTTGTCGAGTCTTCAATGGAGGAAGAAGTGGAAAACGAGGGGTGCACGTATGCTTTGGCCTGCAATTACGACAGCGCGGCGACCTTGGACGATGGTTCTTGTGAATTCACCTCTTGTGCCGGTTGCATCTACGCGTGGGCCTGCAATTACGACACTTCTGCGGTGTTGGACGACGGAAGCTGTGAGCGAGAATCCTGCGGCGGCTGCACCTTCGTGTTGGCGTGCAACTACGACCCTGCTGCGACGCAGGATGATGGGTCGTGCACCTACGAGGAGTGCCAAGGCTGCACGTTCCCAGACGCGCCCAATTACGATGCTGCGGCCTTGATTGACGACGGGAGCTGTGAGATTGAAGTCGCTGAAACGTGTTACGGCGACCTGAACGCCGACGGGGTGGTCAGCACCCTCGACCTCCTCGACTTCTTGTCCGTGTACGGCAGTGCCTGCGAAGACTGAGTCTTCGTGACGGGTCAGCCGATGATGTTGCGCACGTCCTTGAAGAACGTACGCAGGGCGACTTTGGGCTCGACCCCGTGCTTTTCAGCTTCCTCCAACACGCGCTTGGCGCCCAAAATGTTGGTCAAGCGGTCGCCCAATTCAGCCACGTCGTTCGCGTCGTCGTCCATGGACGCATAGACCTCTTGCTCGAGCTTGTCGAGGGAGGACATGTCGTGCTCGGCAATGAGCTTCCGAATTTCAGCAGCATTCATGAGGCGCAGGCTTGGGCGAGTTCAGAGACCTTGTCTTTTTTCGCAGTGGCGAACTCTTCGATGAGCTTGCCGTCCTTGAAGGCTGCGAAGTAGGGTAGGTCGTTGATTTTGAAGGCTTGCTTGACATCCAAGTGCTCCTCCACATCCACGTCGATGAAGGTCACGTCGGACAGCGCCTCGTCTGCTTTCAAGGAGTTGACGTGGGGGGCCAAGAGCTTGCACACCCCGCACCACGACGCATGGAAGCGAATGAAGAGGCGGGGTTGGCTTTTGATTTGGTCGATGAGGTCGGGCAATTTCATGTCTCGAAAGTTTGGGGTGCAAACATGCAAACAAGTCGGCACGAAAGTGGTTCGATGGGTGCCCTTTCTGTGTCATTTGAGGCACACAAGGACGACTACCTTTGCGGCATGAATACACGGGCACAACATCTCGAGGCGTTTGGTCGGTTGTTGGACATCATGGATGACCTTCGGGAGAAGTGTCCATGGGATCGAAAACAAACCTTTGAATCGCTGCGCCACCTCACCATCGAGGAGACCTACGAGTTGGCCGACGCGATCCTGGACAAGGACGTGGACGAGATTCGGAAAGAGACGGGCGATTTGATGTTGCACATGGTCTTCTATGCCAAACTCGGATCGGAACTGCCGAAGGAAGAGGGGGGATACGACATCGCGGATGCGTTGCACGGCATTTGTGACAAGCTGGTGGAACGCCATCCCCATATCTATGGAGACGTGGATGCCAACGACGAGGAAACCGTCAAGGCCAACTGGGAAAAACTCAAGCTCAAGGAAGGGAAGAAGTCGGTGTTGGAGGGCGTCCCGAAGTCGCTGCCCAGCTTGGTCAAGGCGTACCGCGTGCAAGACAAGGTGCGCGGCGTGGGGTTTGATTGGGACAATGCAGGACAGGTTTGGGACAAGGTGCAAGAGGAGTTGGGGGAGTTGCGCGAGGAATTGGATGCGCCGCAACAGGATCGCGATCGTGTGGCCGATGAGTTTGGGGACGTTCTGTTCGCGCTCATCAACTATGCCCGGTTCGTGGACGTCAATCCGGACGAAGCGCTCGAGCGCACCACGCGCCGGTTCATCGGCCGCTTTCAACACCTCGAGGATGCCGTTCGGACCGACGGCAAGGACTTGACCAACATGACCTTGGCAGAGATGGACGTGTACTGGGATCGCGCCAAGGCCTCAGAGAAGAAGGGCTGACGACCTTAGGCATGCGCAATTGAAGACGCCGCCGTACCTTCCGGTTCCTGAACATACGTAGCCCGACCATGCAGGGGCTGCACATTGAGCACACAACATGAGAATTTGGATTTCAGCGGCCCTGAGCTGCTTGATGGGCGCTGGTGCTTGGGCGCAACAAGAGACCCCGCAACGCGTCAACACCAACGTGTTCCGTCAATTGGGACAGGAATTGCCCACGCCCAACGTGTACCGGACGGCGTCTGGTGCCCCGGGCCACGCGTACTGGCAACAAAAGGCGGACTACAACATGAAAATCCGCTTGGACGACGAGACGCAACGCATTGACGGCTCTGAGACCATCACCTACACCAACAACAGCCCTGACGAGTTGCGGTACGTATGGATTCAGCTCGACCAAAACGTCCGCGCCTTGGACAGCGACAGCTACAAAATTCGCGAGTCTTCTTTGGACGGCAGAACCTACTTCAGCGATTTGGAGCGGTTGGAGCCCACGTTTGATGGGGGGTTCAACATCCAAAAGGTGGTGGATGCCACCGGCAAAGCACTCGACTACACCATCAACAAAACGATGATGCGCATTGATTTGCTGCGTCCCTTGAAGCCAGGCAACCAATTCAAGTTCAGCATCGATTGGTGGTACAACATCAATGACCGCATGGAAATCGGAGGTCGCAGTGGCTACGAGTACTTCGAAGACGAGGACAACTACCTCTACACCATTGCCCAGTTCTACCCACGCATGGTGGTCTACAGCGACAACGAGGGCTGGCAGAACAAGCAGTTCCTCGGCAACGGGGAATTCACCTTGAACTTCGGCGATTACCACGTTGAATTGACCGTGCCCTCGGACCACATCGTGGCCTCCACAGGCACGCTGTCCAACCCCAAGTCGGTGTTGACCGCAGCTCAGCGCCGCCGCTTTGAGCAAGCGAAGAAGGCATTCGACCAGCCTGTGGTGATTGTGACGGAGGAAGAGGCCCGTGAGAACGAAGCCACCAAGGCTTCAGGCGAGAAGACGTGGATTTTTGACGCCAAGAACGTCCGTGACTTTGGTTGGGCATCGAGCCGAAAGTTCATTTGGGACGCCATGGCGGTGAAGGTGGGCAGCAAGACGCCTTTGGCCATGAGCTACTACCCCTAGGAGGGCAACCCGTTGTGGGAGCAGTACAGCACCAAGGCCGTGGCCCAAACCCTCAAGACTTACAGCAAGCACACCATCGACTACCCTTATCCGGTCGCGATCTCGGTCAACGCCAAGGCCATCGGCATGGAATACCCCATGATCTGCTTCAACTACGGACGGTGCGAGGAAGATGGCACGTACAGCGAACGCACGAAGTATGGAATGATTGGCGTGATCATCCACGAGGTGGGTCACAACTTCTTCCCGATGATCATCAACTCTGACGAGCGTCAGTGGACCTGGATGGACGAGGGACTCAACACGTTTGTCCAGTTCTTGACAGAAAAGGAGTTTGACCGCGACTACCCTTCGCGACGCGGCAGCGCTCGCAACATTCGGGATTACATGGGCGGGGACAAGACGCGGATCAGCCCCATCATGACCAACTCGGAGTCGATTTACCAGTTTGGCAACAACGCCTACGGCAAGCCAGCGACGGCGCTCAACATTTTGCGCGAAACGGTCATGGGGCGTGAGTTGTTTGACCATGCCTTCAAGGAGTACAGCCGCCGCTGGGCGTTCAAGCACCCGTCGCCTGCAGACTTCTTCCGGAGCATGGAAGATGCGTCGGGGGTGGATTTGGATTGGTTTTGGCGCGGATGGTTCTACACGACCGACCACTGCGACATCGCCATGGAGGACATCAAGTGGTTGCAAATGGAATCCGGGGACCCCGACGTGGAGGCGACGCTGCGCAAGGCGGCTGACGAACGCAAGCCGGCAGACATCACGCAGATGCGCAACGCGGATGGCGGCATTCCGCAATCGTACTTGGAAGCCGATCCGACACTGAACGATTTCTACACCACCACAGGCAAGTACGAGGTGCTTGAGTTGGACCGTCAAGAGGCTGCCGAATCAATGGCCAAACTGACTGGCGCCGAGAAGGCCCTCTTGGCGAGTGGAAAGCAGTACTATGAAATCACCTTCCGCAACGTCGGGGGGCTGGTCATGCCGCTGATTCTCGAATTTGAATACGAGGATGGCGAACGGGAGGTGCGTCGCATTCCAGCTGAGATTTGGAAGATGAGCGAGCCGACCGTCACGAAGGTCTTTGTGACTGATCGTCCCGCCACGCGCATCACGTTGGACCCCTACCTGGAAACGGCAGACGTGGACATGGGCAACAACGTGTGGCCGCCACGGCCAGAGCCGACCCGATTTGAGGTGTTCCAAGGCAGTGGCTACAGCCGCTACCGCTCAGGGGGGGAGAACCCCATGCAGCGCGCCCGTCGCGATGCAGTGCTTCAGGCGCCTGCCGAAGGGGAGTAAACGCGACGAACACCCGATCAACCGAAGATCATCATCAGCCCGATGGCGGCCGTGGCCAAGACCACGCCCCATCGGGCTTGTCGATTGGGCTTGTCTCCCAGAAGGGCCATGCCTGCAGCCGTGGCGAGCACGATGACGCTGAGGTTGAGCATGGGGATGACCATGGCGCGCTCCATGATTTGGACGTCGAAGGCGAGCAGCAAAAAATACAGAGAGCCAAAATTGGTCACCCCCAACATCACACCTCCCAAAATGTCCCTCCGCTTGGGCCATCCCTGGCCGAGCTTGACCTGATGGGCAAGGCCAACAATCCCGCCCAGGGTGAACGGCACGGAGGCAAAGGCCATCTGCATGCCCGGCGCATCCAAACTCGGATCGGTGGAATACCATCCGAACACCAAATCAATGCAACCGCTGCCCGCGAACATCACCATGGGCATCCACCATAAGCCACGAACGCTCGTGGTGGAGGCGTGTGTTTGGGATTCACCAGACCGCGCAGACAGATACACCGCGGGAAACGCGAAGGAGAGTCCCAACCATTGTCCCCAATGGATGTCGTGCATTCCGTCGGCCAGGGCCAGGACCAAGACAGGGATGGCCATCGACAGCTTGGATGCGATGGTGGCCACGCTGATGCCCAATTCCTGCGAACATGTGGCGGTCAACCGAAAGAGTGGGTAGAAGCACATGCCAATCAGAGATAGTGGAAGAATCCAAGGCGCTTGGATGCTGGCGTACATGGCGTCCACGCCTCCCGCGAGCATCCACCCAAGTCCGCCGGCCACGAAGTAGTTCACTGTGATGGCCCACGCCGTTTGAATGCCCCAGCGTCTGAAGCTTGAGAACAACAGAAAAATCAGCACGGTGCTGAAAATGGTGGCCAGAAAACTCAACATGGCGCTTCCGGATTTTGCCAAACCTCAAGAACATCGCGCCCCAATTGTAGGGTGTTACTGGAAGGCCAAGAGGGAATCTCAGGAGCTTGCAATCCTGTCTGAAGTGCCATGGGGGAGTGCAAGACATGAAGCTCGTTCCAACATCCGCCCTCCAAGACACCACGCGCCACATGGGCGCCACCTTCCACCATGCACGCAGCCACACCGCATTTCGCTTTGAATTGGGTCCACCATGTTTTGGAAAAGACAACGCCTTCCAGATCAACCACGGCGTATCCTTTTTCGCGCCATGCGTCCATGTGACTTGAAGACACCTCTGCCCAAGGGCAAAGCAATGTGGCAAATTCAGGTTCGCCGTGTGGCGCACCCTCGATCCATGGCGTTTGACCTGAAGTCAGGATGAATCGATGGGGACTTCTTCCGGGGACAAGCCTTGTTGTGAGGGCAGGGACATCCACGAGCCATGTGCGCATGCCCACCAGGATGGCGTCGTGTGAAGCACGAAGGCTGTGCGTGTGACGACCCGCCGATGCGCCTGTCAAGGGGTGTCCTCCGCGTCCCACCTCGGCGCAGACTTCTGGGTCCAAAAAACCATCGCTGCTTTGGGCCCACTTGAGCGAGACCCACGGCCGAGGGGAGGTCATGGCATGCACAAACGGACGATTCAATGCACCCGCCATGCCCTCAAGGCAGCCCACCTCGACCCTCACGCCCGCTTGTTTCAAACGAGCAACGCCGCGGCCCGACACCCTGGGATTGGGATCTTCCATCGCGATCACCACACGGCCAAGGCCTCGTGTCAAAAGCAAATCGGCGCAAGGGGGTGTTTTGCCGGTGTGACTGCAAGGTTCTAACGTGACGTATGCTGTGGCAGAGGACAAATCAGTGCCTTCTGGAACTTGCTTCAAGGCGTTGACCTCGGCATGGGCCTGCCCAAAGGTGGCGTGCCATCCTTCTCCCAGAATCCGATCGTCTTGCACGACCACACATCCGACCATAGGATTGGGCCAAGTCGTCAGACGGCCTCGTGCAGCGAGTTCAAGTGCCCGTTGCATCCAGCGGAGGTCGCTGGAAGTCCAAGTCATGCGTCTTTGTTGCGGCAGGCCTGCAGGGTGTTCTGCATGAGCGAGGCGATGGTCATCGGTCCGACGCCCCCGGGGACGGGGGTGATCCAACTGCACTTGGGGGCCACGTTGTCAAAGTCGACGTCTCCAGTGAGGCGCGAACCCGATTTTTTGGAGGCGTCTGGGATGCGGTTGATGCCCACGTCGATGATGACGGCACCGTCTTTCACCATGTCCTCGGTGACAAAGTGCGCCCGTCCAATGGCGGCCACCAGAATGTCGGCACGACGTGTGTGCTCCGCCAAGTTTTGGGTGCGGCTGTGGCAGATGGTCACGGTGCAGTTGCCTGGCGCACCGTTGCGTCTGAGCAAGAGCGCCATGGGCGTGCCCACAATGGAACTGCGTCCCAAGATGACGGCGTGCTTGCCCTGCGTGTCGATTCCAGCCCGGTCGAGCAAGGAAATGATGCCCATCGGCGTGGCGGGAAGAAAGCAGGGGAGGTCCAGCGACATTTTCCCTGCATTGACCGGGTGAAAACCGTCGACGTCTTTGGAGGGAAGCACCGCTTCCAATACTTCTTGGTCGTCTATGTGGTCGGGGAGGGGGAGTTGGACAATGAAGCCATCGACGTCTGGATTCTCGTTGAGCTCACGCACGACGTCCAGCAGTTCAGACTGGGTGATCGAGGTGGGTTTCTCGACCAGGGTGCTTTCAAATCCCACGCGCGCGCACGCTTTCACTTTGTGTCCCACGTAGGCACGGCTGGCCGGATTGTCGCCCACCAAGACAGCCGCGAGGTGAGGGCGTTTCAACCCTTGGCCCAAACGGGCCTGAACCGCTTCGGTCAATTCCGCTTCGATGGCCAATGAGGTGGCCTTCCCGTCCAAAATCTGAGTCATGCTGCGAATCTACAAGTGCGTGTCAAAGTCATCATCGACCTCGGCCTGGCATGCGCATTCCGGGGATGCGCGGCATGCCTCCTTTGGCCACCATGCCCATGACCTTCTTCATGTCTTCGAATTGCTTGAGCAAGCGGTTCACCTCTTCCACACTGCGTCCACACCCTTTGGCAATGCGGCTGCGACGACTGCCGTTGATGATGCTGGGTGCCTCGCGTTCAGAAGGGGTCATCGATTGAATGATGCTCTCAATCCCCACAAACGCGTTGTCATCCACATCGATGCCTTTCAGCGCCTTGCCCATGCCGGGAACCATGCCGAGCAGGTCTTTGACGTTGCCCATCTTTTTGATCTGCTGGATTTGGGCCAAGAAGTCATCAAGGTCAAAGGTGTTCTTGCGGAGCTTGGCTTCAAGGCGTTGGGCCTCCTTCTCATCAATGGCCTGCTGCGCGCGTTCGACAAGGGACACCACGTCGCCTTTGCCAAGGATGCGGTCCGCCATCCGCTCTGGGTGGAACACGTCCAGCGCGTCCATTTTCTCTCCCGTGCCCACAAATTTGATGGGCTTGCCGACCACGGAATAGATGCTGAGCGCAGCGCCACCACGTGCGTCGCCGTCGAGTTTGGTCAGGATGACACCGCTGAAGTCAAGTCGGTCGTTGAAGGCCTTGGCGGTTTGGACGGCGTCTTGACCTGTCATGGCATCGACCACAAACAGGATTTCATCGGGCTGGACGACGTCACGAACCGCTGTGATCTCGTCCATCAAGACCTCGTCGATGGCCAACCGTCCTGCAGTATCAACAATCACGGCGCCGTACCCTTCGGCTTGGGCCTTGGCCATGCCTCGCTGTGCGATTCCCACAGCGTCTTTCACCCCAGGCTCCGAATAGACGTCGGCTCCGACACTTTCACCCACCACGTGAAGTTGGTCCACGGCTGCCGGACGGTGGACGTCACATGCGATCAAGAGGGGCTTTCGGCCTGATTTGGCAATGCGCGCCGCCAATTTTCCGGCGTGCGTGGTTTTACCAGCGCCTTGAAGACCGGCCAGCAGGATGGTGGAGGGCTTGCCTTT
Organism: uncultured Flavobacteriales bacterium; assembly: GCA_965658245.1. Classification (GTDB taxonomy): domain Bacteria; phylum Bacteroidota; class Bacteroidia; order Flavobacteriales_D; family Sanyastnellaceae; genus UBA11663. The sequence goes on along the minus strand of CBFHRO010000007.1, from coordinate 19,820 downwards.
GAGCTCCATCGGTGCTGCAGCTTTGCCCATCAACTTGGTCAATTCCTCGTGCGTGATTTTGATGAGGAGTTGGCCAGGTTGAATCGAAGTCAAGACTTCTCGGCCCAAGGCTTGTTCCTTGACAGTCTTGACGAAGTTCTTGGCTGTCTTGAAATCGACGTCGGCATCGAGAAGGGCTTTGCGGACCTCTTTTAAAGTGTCGCCAACATTGACTTCAGTGATCGAGCCGTGGCCTTTGAGGACTTTGAAGGCGCGCTCAAATCGTTCTTGGAGATTTTCAAACATGGAATGGCAGGCAGTTGCAAGCGTGGTTAGAGGCACACAAAGGTAGTCGCAGTTGGGCTGCATCTCGATTTTTTGGGTCTGTGGATTTCACGTGATGAGCTGGTTAAGTTTCTCGACGAACTAAAAAAAATCATCGCTGATTGTATAATTAATTGAGACGAGTCGTATATTTATGGTGAAATAACATTTCTCATCATGCGAACGAACATTTGCCTCGCCATCATGGCACTCTTTGCTTGGATGCCCTTCAATGGGATCTTGGCTCAGTATTCGTTGACTGTGGAGTCTACTCCTGCGGTGAACGTAGAGGGTACTGTCTACCGGTTCTATGTCAACGCCAACGACCCCACAGATAAGATTTCTGCGGTGTTTGGCAATGACCAAAGCAACCTTGTGATCAATGCCCCTGACGGAATTTTCAACAGCACATTCAACGCGAGTTGGAATGCTTCTGGAATCAATGCCGCCTTTTTGGGGGCATTCCCAGAGTTGGCTGAAGACAGCTACGCCACCATTGGTCTTGAAGGTCCCGCCTCTTCGTCGGGACTTGACGGTGCAGCCGACCCTTCCATTGTGGAAGACGGAGAGTTGTCGCCAACCATTTCTGGATTCTTCACAGCAGGTGGCACAAGCCTGAATGTCTCAACCTTGGTTGGAGGTTCTTGGTATGTGCTCAACACCGCGGCCAATGCACTGCCTACGGATGGGCGTTGGCTGATTGCCCAAATCACTTCTACGGGTGATTTGTCAGGTCAAATCAATTACCAAATCTTCCCTCTAGGTGAAGGACAAGACCAAATTCAGATCAGCTCTGCTTTCGACACTGCTGCAATGGTGGATGTGGAAGGTTGTACTGACGCAGAAGCGTGCAACTACCAAGAAGATGCTACTTCAGACGATGGTTCTTGCACCTATCCTGCCTCGGCAAATGTCGATTGTGATGGCAACTGCCTTGTGGCTGTGGATTGTGCTGGAGAGTGCGGAGGGTCAGCCGTGGCTGACGGTTGCGGTGTTTGCAATGGCGATGGAATGACATGCACGGGTTGTGCCGATCCCACCGCGAGCAACTACGACGAGAACAACATCTTTGCGGACAATGGACAGTGTGTCTACGCGACCACATTTAATGTGGACATGAACTGCTTCGACAACCCTGGGGCAAGCCTCAACGGATTTGGCAGTTTCTACGAAGTGTTCGTGACAGGCCCTGTTTTCGGATGGGCCGCAAACGATGGTTACAACCAACTCATTGATGAAGACGGTGACGGCATCTACTCTGTCACCCTTGACTTCCCTGCCGGTGACATCGAGTACAAGTACGCGATTGACGGATTTGCCGACCAAGAGCAGTTGGTGGATGACATGCAAAATGAAGGAGATTGTGCGCCAATCACGGATTACGCGGGTTACGCCAACCGTCAGGTGGCCGCTGGTTCTGCGACCAATGACATCTATGGCTCTTGCACCTCGTGTGAAGATCAAGTTGTCTCGGAAATGTTTGACCTGACGCTCCAAGTGGACATGAATCAATATGCAGAAGCATACGCTTACAGCGGGGTTTTTGTGAACGGAGGATTCAACGGTTGGTGCGGCACTTGCAACCCCATGAACGACGACGACGGGGATGGCATTTGGACCGTGACACTCAATCTCGCTGCGGACACGTACGAGTACAAGTTCACGTTGGATGGCTGGAACTACCAAGAAGAATTTGCAGGTGGTGAGTCATGCACTTCGACCATCGATGGCTTCACCAACCGCACGGTGACTCTTGAAGCTGAAACGACTTTGCCCGCAGTGTGCTGGGAGTCTTGCGACGTGTGTCCAGAAATTGATGACATTTTGGGTTGCATGGACGAAAGTGCCAACAACTACAACGCTGAAGCGACAGTGGAACCAGAGAATTCTTGCCTGTATGACTTGACAGTGTCTGTGGACATCTCTCAAACGACCTTCACTGGCGTGACCCTCGCTGGAGGCTTCAACGGCTGGAACAACGGTTCAAACCCGATGTCAGATGATGACGGAGACGGCGTTTACAGCATCACCGTGTCTGTGACTGCGGGTGCTCAAGAGTACAAGTTCTTGGGCAATGGCGACTGGGCCTTGGCAGAGAGCTTCGACGGAACGGAGTCTTGCACAACAGATCCAGCAGATTTCGTGAACCGCGTGATCCTCGTGGAAGGTCCTACATCAGTAGATGCAGTGTGCTACAACTCATGTGAGGCTTGTGTGGAAGGTGAAATCTTCGGTTGCACCGATTCATCAGCCAACAACTACAACGTCGACGCGACTTCGGATGACAACTCATGCCTCTTCAACACGACATTCAACGTGGACATGAGCTGTGCAGGCACAGACTTCTACGAGGTGTTTGTGACGGGGCCTCTCTGGGGATGGCCTGCGAACAGCGGTTTCAACCAGTTGTTGGACGCCGACGGCGACGGTGTGTACAGTGTGACCATTGAAACACCTGCTGGCGACATTGAGTACAAGTACGGCATCGACGGTTTCGCGAATCAGGAAAACCTGGTCGACGACATGCAGAATGGAGCGTCTTGCGCTCCTGTGACTGACTACTCTGGCTACGCCAACCGTCTCGCGGCATCTGGCAGCACGACCAACGACACTTATGGCAGTTGTGATGCTTGCCCCGATGAAGTGGAAGGATGCATCGATGAAACTGCGTGCAACTATGACCCTGCAGCCAATGTCCAGGCCTTCGTTTCTGTTGGAAGCGGACAATTGAGCATTGAGTTGACCGCGGGATCATGGCCCTCTGAAATCTCTTGGACTTTGAACGGTTCCACTTATGGTGCGCCTTACTCTGGCGTCCTTGATTTGGAGCCAGGCATGTACCTCATCGAAGGATTTGACAGCTATGGTGACGGATGGAACGGAGCGTCCATGAGCATCACGGATTTGGGCTCTGGCTCAACCTACGCCCTGGAGGTTTCTGGTTCTTCAGCAAGCGTGGAAGTGGAGGTGACCGGAGCCATGGCTTCAACGTGTGATTTCGAATCTTGCGCTGGTTGCACGGACGAGACCGCATGCAACTACGATGAAACTGCGACCTTGGACGATGGCACCTGCGAAGCTGCCGACGACTTGACAGGCTGCGGTGACACCTGCTTGGATGGAGGTGTGCTGTACGAATTCAGCATCACGGACTCCTACGGTGACGGCATGTGCTGCACTTACGGAGAAGGGTCATACACGATCTTGATCAACGGTGAAGAGGTGGCCACGGGTGGCGACTTCGGAGACGGAGCGATTGAGCGCTTCTGTGCTCCGGCCGAGGCCTGTGTTCAGTTGGTCATGTTGGCTGACAACTACCCAGGCGAGCAGTCTTGGAGCCTCACGGCTGATGGCATCGAATTGGCGTCGGGCAATGGCGCCAGCGGGACCTACAGCTTTGGCACTTGCGTGGCGGGTTGTACCGATGCAGCAGCATGCAACTACGACATGGACGCGAATGCCGACGACGGTTCTTGCTTCTTTGCTCCCGAGTACTATGCATGCGATGGCGAAACCTGTTTGAACGACAGCGATGGTGACGGCGTGTGCGACGAGCTCGAAATTGAGGGCTGCGTGGTGCCTACGGCATGCAACTACAACATGGATGCCACGGACCTCGTTCCTTGTGTCTATCCCGATGCTGGCTACAACTGTGACGGCACTTGCATTGGAGATGCTGACGAAGATGGTGTGTGTGATGCCAACGAAATTGAGGGCTGTCAGGACAGCAGCGCATGCAACTACAACGCAGACGCCACAGACGCAGGTGATTGCGATTTCAGCAGCTGCTTGGGTTGCACTGATGAGGCGGCCTGCAACTACGACGCATCAGCCACGCAAAACGACGGCTCTTGTGACTTCTGTTCTTGCGCTTCAGACGCAGACGGAGGCCAAAACGGATTCAACTTGGCCGTTGAGACATATGCAGAAAATGGCGTTCAAGGAACAACCACGTACCGTGTGTACGTGACCACGCCAAATGCCACGGACTTTGTGTCAGCCATCGCAGGTGATGAAATCAACCCCTCTTACTTGCGCACGAGCACGTCGTTCTTCCAAAGCGATTTGGGTGGATTGACTGCAGACATAATCAACCCCTTGTTCTTTGCGGCTTTCCCTGAGTTGGCCTACGACAGCTGGTTGACCATCGGCATTGAGTCTGCTCCAGTACCTGGTGATGGTTCGGCAGCAGTCACGTTGGCTCAGGCCGCAGGTGACACCTGGGCTGCGGACTTTGAAGCAGGCCAAAACCTCGAACTCAACAGCTTCTTCGGAGGTTCTTGGTTCACGACCAACCTTTCCAACAACGGCGTGGCGGGCGACGACCAAAAAGTCTTGGTCGCTCAGTTGACGACCGATGGAACCTTGACAGGTCAACTCTACGTGCAGGTCTTCCCCGAGGGGGTGGGTGCAAACGCAGAGTACTTGACCCTGAGCTTCGGAAGCAGCACATGTGGTTGCACGGATGAGAACGCTTGCAACTACAACGCCGGCGCCATTTACGACGATGGGTCATGTGTCATCGCAGGCATCTACACCTGTGAAGGTGTGTGCGCCAATGATGCGGATGGAGACGGTGTGTGTGACGAACTCGAAATCGTGGGATGCTACGACGAAGAGGCGTGCAACTACAACGCGGATGCCACAGACGAAGGCGACTGTGAGTACGTGGAGCCAACCTTGTTGCCAGGTGACGCACCTGCGTGCGGCCTGTTCTTCAGCGGCTATGCTGAGGGATCGAGCAACAACAAGTTCCTCGAGATTTACAACCCAACCGATGCGGAGATCAGCTTGGATGGCTACGCTTTCCCGAACGTGAGCAACGCGCCGAACGTTCCTGGCGAGTACGAGTACTGGAATACCTTCACTGAAGGTGCCAGCATTGCACCAGGTGATGTGTACGTGATTGCGCACGGTTCAGCAGATCCAGCCATCTTGGCTGAAGCAGACGAGACATTCACATTCCTCTCGAATGGGGATGACGGATTCATGCTTGTGATGGGTACGCAGGATGACTTCACTCAAATCGACGCCATCGGTGACTGGAACGGCGATCCCGGTTCTGGTTGGGACGTTGCAGGTGTGTCTGCAGGCACGAAAGATCACAGCTTGATCCGGAAGTCTGACATCACGAACGGCAACGGAGGCGACTGGATTGGCTCTGCCGGCACAGATGCCGACAACAGCGAGTGGATTGTCCTCGACCAAAACGATTGGACAGGCCTCGGAAGCCACGACTTCACAGGCTCCTGTGAAGGAGGCAACTACGCGGTGGTCTACGATTGCGACGGCGTGTGCTTGAACGATGCAGACGGCGACGGCGTTTGTGATGAGTTGGAAATCGACGGCTGCACAGACAGCGGTGCCTGCAACTACGACAGCGCTGCCACGGACGAAGATGGCTCTTGTGAATACGTCACTTGCGCAGGTTGCACAGACGACACTGCATGCAACTACGACGACACTGCAACCATTGAGGATGGCTCATGCACCTACCCAGATCCGTTCTTGGACTGTGAGGGCAATTGCTTGAACGACCTGAACATCAATGGCATCTGTGATGAATTGGAAGTTTTGGGTTGCACTTACCCTGCTGCTTGCAACTACGACATGGATGCCAACGTGGATGACGGTCAATGTGACTTCAGCTGCTTGTTGACAGGTTGTACAGATCCCGCAGCAGACAACTACGATGCTGCCGCCACTGTGGACGACGGAAACTGTTTCTACGTGGGTTGTGTGGATGAGAATGCACTCAACTACGACAGCGGTGCGAACTTCCCAGGTGAATGTGATTACTGCGAAGGCGACTTCAACTACGACGGAGAAGTCGACGTCAACGATTTGCTTGACTTCTTCCAGCTGTGGGGTAACGTCTGCGAGTAAGACTTGATTTGAGTTTCAAAATGGAACGGGCCACCTTCGGGTGGCCCGTTCTTATTTTTGTCCATTCACCAGCGAGCCCACAATGACTTCTCAAGACGACGCCAAACGCGAGCAACTTCGTGCCCAACTGAACGACACGCACACATGGCCGTGTGTTTTCAAGTTCAAGTTCATCATGCCTTCCAAGCCGGAGAATGAAGCGACGCTGCGTGCGATATTTGGGCAGCAGGCCACGTTTCAGATTCGAGACTCAAAAAAGGGTAACTACCGCGCTGTGACGGTCGACGAAAGGGTGGAGGGACCCGATGACATTTTTGCCCGGTACGAAGCAGCGGCGACCATTCCCGGGATCCTTTCTCTGTAAGCCATGCAGACGCTGCAGTGGACTTTGTTGGTGGGGTTGTTGGGCATGGTGGTCTATGTCCTGTGGTCGAGATTGAAGGCTTCCTACGCCCGAGGCGTGGCCCCACGGGTGGACGTCGATTGGGAAGGTGAGGCGGTGGAGACGGGAGATGGGACCGTGGAGGTCTCGGTTCGAGTCAAAACCACAGGGGAGGTGCACATCGAATTGCGCGGACCGGGTGAGGTGCGTGTGGTCGTTCAAGAGGGAGTCCTGGCTGAAGGCGTGCACTCGTGGAGTTTGGAGCGCCCCACAGCGCAAGGAAATTGGACCGCCCACTTGTCGTGTGAGGGTCACCGCTCTGAGCGAAGATTCAGCCTTTAATTACATGCGTTCGGGCATGTCAATGCCGAGAAGGCTCATGCCGTTGGAAACGGTGGTGCTGACGGCAGCGCACAGGGCCAACCTCAACTGACGGACGTTGTCATCTTGTTCCTTGGCGATCGGATGATCTTGGTAGAAACTCGAGAACGCCTTGATGAGGTCGTAGCAGTGGTTGGCAATCAGTGAAGGGTCGTACGTGGCTGCCGCCTCTTGAACCACAGATGGGAAGGACAGCACGCCTGCCGCCAGGGTGCGCTCGGCGGCATCCATCGGGGTGTCCGCAGACCACGCGAGGTCGTTCACCTTCACGTTTCGAAGGATGCTCTTGCAGCGCACCACATTGAATTGGATGAATGGGGCGGTGTTGCCAAAGAAGTCAATGCTCGACTTGGGGTCGAACATCATGGATTTGGCAGGGGCCACTTTCAGCAAGAAGTATTTGAGTGCACCGTGGCCGACTTTTCGAGCCAAAGCGGCTTTGGCCTCCTCTGAGAAGTCGTCCACCTTCCCGAGTTCGTCGGAGATGTCACGGGCGGTCGAGCGCATTTCGAGCAGCAGGTCATCGGCATCGACAACCGTGCCCTCGCGAGACTTCATTTTGCCTTCCGGCAACTCCACCATGCCATAGCTGAGGTGGTGGTTTTGGTCTGCCTGTGCAAAGCCCAGCTTCTTCAGGATGAGGAAGAGGACCTTGAAGTGGTACTCCTGCTCGTTGCCCACAGTGTAAACTTGGCGGTCCAATGCTGGAAAATCTTCGAACCGGAGAATGGCTGTGCCGATGTCTTGGGTCATGTAAACGGCGGTGCCGTCGCCGCGCAGCAGAAGTTTCTCGTCGAGGCCCTCTTCTGTAAGGTCCACCCAAATCGAGCCGTCTTCTTTTCGGAAGAACAGGCCCTTGGCGAGTCCTTCTTCGACGTGCTTTTTGCCGAGGAGGTAGGTGTCGGACTCGTAGTAGAGCTTGTCGAAGGTCACGCCCATGTCCTCGTAGGTCGCGTTGAATCCTTCGTACACCCATCCGTTCATCGTTTTCCAGAGTTCGACAATCTCGGCATCTCCGTCCTCCCAACGCTGCAACATGCCACGCGCTTCTTGCATGATGGGACTCGCAGCTTCTGCGTCTTTGGGCTCGAGCCCACGTGCGACGCCCTCTGCGACTTCGGTTTTGAACGCTTTGTCGAAGGCCACGTAGTAGCGGCCCACAAGCTTGTCGCCTTTCTCGCCGCTTGTCGCAGGCGTTTCACCGTTGCCCATCTTCTCCCAGGCAACCATGGACTTGCAGATGTGGATGCCGCGGTCGTTGATGATTTGGACTTTGACCACCTCATGTCCGGCGGCTTCGAGGATGCGCGCGACGCTGTAGCCCAAAAAGTTGTTCCGGAGGTGGCCCAAATGCAGGGGCTTGTTGGTGTTGGGGGAGCTGTACTCCACCATGACCTGAGACTTGGATCCCTTTGGGGAAAAGCCCCACGTGTCGGTCAGGGCGTCTTTCAACGTGTTGGACCAACTCTCGTTGCTGAGCGTCAGATTCAAGAACCCCTTGACCACACCGTAAGCCACAATCCAAGGGTGCGCTGCGGCCAAAGCTTCTCCGAGCTTCTCCGCAACAACATGGGGAGGGCCACCGGCCATGCCGGCAAGGGGGAAGACCACCACGGTGCGGTCGCCCTCGAATTCTGCGCGGGTGGTTTGGATTTGAATCTGCTTGTCCGCAGGACGCTTGCCAAACGTGGCTTCAAACGTGTCGAGAACCGCGTCGTGCAGTCGGGAGTCGAGAAGATGAATCATGGAAACAGGTCAGGACGGGGATTCAAGTGGGAGGTGCACTTCGGCCATCATGCAGCGCGCCGAACCTCCTCCGCAGGTTTCAATGGTGTTCAAGTCGTTGTGAACGAGGGTGCCGAACTGCCCCAGCGTTTCGCGTTGTGAGGGAGTGAGCACATCAAAAGCACTTTGGCTCATCACAATCAAGGTCTCACCTTGGGTGGTTTGGACCTCGAGCATGTTGCCTGCGAAGTGGTTGATTTGGTCTTCGGTCAGCGGCACCACAGTCAAACCATCCGCTTCGAGGGACGCATGGAGGAGGCTTCGGTCCTCGGGGTGATCGACGCAGTCCAAACAGACCGCCGCCCAACCTGTCCCAATGGCCATCATGACGTTGGTGTGGTAAATGGCTCTGCGTTCGTCTCCTACGGATTGGAAAGCTTCAAACACCACGCCTTCAAGGTTCATGGCTTCGCACCATTGTTCGAAGGCTTGTCGATCTGTGCGTGGGCTCAGAGCGGCGTAGGCCTTGCTGTGAGCGCGGTCAAGCACCATGCTGCCCGTGCCTTCCAAAAAGGCGTCGTGCGATTCGAACTCGGTGAAGTCCACGATTTCATTCATGGCAAATCCATGCGCGTGGACCAAATCATGCAAGATGTCTTCTCGACGTTCTCGTCGGCGATTGGGTGCGAACATGGGGTACAAACCCACGCGTCCGTCGCTGTGAAAGCTTACCCAGTTGTTGGGGAACAGGGCGTCCGGCGTGTCGGTGGAAGGGTCGTCGTCCACGACAATGACGTGGACTCCTCGCCCACGAAGGTCGTCGACCATGCCATCGAATTCCTCCAACGCTGCTTCGTGAACGTCGTCCACAGAGGCGTCCTTTTGATAATGGTTGTTGCCGGCAGTCTCCTCGTTTTTGCGAAAGGTGGCCGGTCGGACCATCAGGATGTGTGAGGTGCTCTGTGCAGGTTGGGTGCTCATGGAGGAGGGAGGTTAGGCTTGGCGGAAGAGGGGCAGGGTGACACAACGGAGGAGGCCCTCCATTTTGGCCGTCTCTTGCAATGGCGTCGTGTGCACGCGGTACCCCCAAGATTGAAGTTGGTCATTGACAGCTTCAAAGGTGGGGCAGGACACCACATCTCCGGGGGAGATTGAAATGAGGTTGCACTGCATGTCGTACATCTGGTCGTCATCCACTTCGAGCAATTGGCCATCAAACGACTGGCGAATGAAGTCCCGATCGCGTTCCTGCTTCAGACCCGCTGCGTGGAAAATGGCATGACCGCCGCTCAGCAAGCTCAAGCAGCAATCGAGGTGCAGCGCGTTGGCGCGGGGGTCGTGGTCAGACTTGGTCAGTTCAAAACCCCGGACGTTCCAATCGGGATACTGGTCCGAGAGCCAATCCAGGGCGGCCTCGTTGGTTCTTGAGGTGGTGAAGATGTCGAAGTCTTCGGCCGGGCTGTAACCCACCCAAATCTCACCATTCATGGGCATGACGTCGCCACCTTCAATGCGCACCCCGCGGGGAGGCGTCAATAACAAGGATTCAGCAACGTCATTCAGCAAAGGGGCAATGCCGTTCCATTCGGCCGCGCGGTCTGCGATCATGCGGGTCACCACAAGGCGCTCGTCAATCACCACACCCACGTCACGGGCAAACAGTTGGTTCAGATCCTGCAAGACGTGGGGGCGCAACACCTGAATGTCGTGTCGTTCGAGCAAGGCCGCCAACCCGTCCAACTCCTTGATGCAATTGGCCTCTGAAGGAAAGGTACCCGCAAGAATGTGCTCCTTGGATTTGGGGTCATAAGCCTCATCCACAGGCGGCGTGCCACCCATGGATTGGGCTGTGCCCACGACCACTGTGTGCAGGGGATCCCATTCGTTGACTGCACGAAAAAGGCTCATTCTTTTTTGTCGAAATGCGTTCGCTTGTGGCGCAACAATTCAAGCATGGTCTCTTGCTTCATCATCTCTGCGGCGAGTTGCGGCGACTTGCTGATTTGGGGCGGGAGGAACATGCAGTGCAAGCTGTCATTGCTGCTGAGCACGTACATGGCAGATTCGGCATTGATTTCGAACTGCCGGATAAGCGACGTATCCCCATCTTCCACCTGGTCAAACGACAGGTATTCGATCGCGTCTTTGCCGTATTGATCTTGGAGGGTCAAGCGCATGCCTTCAGGGTTGCCCTCGAAGTTTTCGAAGAAGTCCAAAAAGTAGTTCAAATCCAATCCCAGCAGGGCCACCTGTTGGTCGCCTTCGTCGATCCACGGGCTGGCGTAGCGAATGTGGCATCCCCCCGCTCGGTTGCGCAGGCCGTTGTGGAACCATTTGTCCATCATCTCTTTCTGGACCGTCAGCATGGCCGTGTCTGCGGTGCGATGCCCGGGGAAGTGCTCAAACATGGCATCCCACTCCCCGATGTTGGACAAGTGGAAGTAGGTGTAGAGGTCGTCCAACACGGCCGCCAAAGAGTCTTCGCCCATGAAGTTTTGAAGGCCCACGTTGTCCACAGTGACGCGAAGCGGATCCAATTCTGGATGCGCTTCCAAGTCAGGCACGGCAACAACGCCTTGTGGGGCGTTCTGGGACACCATCAATTTGGAGTGGCTTTCTCCCAGAGTCGATTCTCTTTCGCAGCCCTGGAGGGCCAAAGTGGCACAGGCACATGCCCCAATCAAGGGCGCAATCACGCGGTTCCAAGTCATGGCCCAAAGATACAAGGACCCAGCGCCTTCGAGACTCTCGTCAATTGACGAAAAACGAGGCGCCATCCTGAGGCGACTGCTGGATCAAACGGCGCGTCATTTCGATGCGCTCCAACAGGGCTTGCTGCATGTCTTGGACGGTGGGCTGACTCAAAATCTCAGCACGCTGCATCGCGTCGATGCCCAAGTGTTGAACCAAGCGCACCAAGCCTTGGTTTTCGAGGTTGCCTGTGTAGAGGTCGTGGGCCTTCATCTCTTGAACGAGTGCGTCCCGTGCGTTCGCACACGCCTTTCCGAGGGGCCAATGGGTCCATTCTCGAATCTCTTCAACTTCGCCCAAGGGATAGGGGACCACTCCGGGGGTCTCGTCCATGTTTTTGAGGCGAAAAAGTCCTGTCGCTTTGACGGCCACATCGCGCTTTCCACCGGAGTGACGCTTTTGGACGGTCACAAACCTCATCGTCGCTCCGACGCGCCAAATTTTGGAGTCGTGGAAAAAGGGAATTCCAAATTCGTCCAAGTGCATCGCTTCAAGGTCGTTGAACAACACTTGATAGCGCTGCTCGAAGACGTGAAGACCGATTGTTTCGCCCGGCATGGGGAGCAATCTGAGGGGAAACAACGGCATGGGCATGGCGCGAGGTTACGACTTCCGTACGTCGTTTCACGGTCATTCGTCACCAAGGCCTCGGTTGCGGGGCTAAGGGCGCACATCAGGGACGGCAACACCTGCGAACCCTCGTGTGCCATCGGCATACATTCCTTCGAGGAGCAGCCCGTCCTCCTTTTGACGCGCTGCGCGCTCCACGACGTTGCAAATGTCTTCCAGACACGAGACGGGGGTGCCATCGATGCGCAGCACAATGAACCCTTTGCGAATCCCTTGACGCGACCACGGGCCGTTCCTCAGGCCGGTGACCATGACCCCGCCTCGAATGCGCAGGGCTTGCCGAGTTTGATCGGATACAGGTCCGAGCGAAATGCCCCAAGCTTGTTGGAGGGAGGATATGGACAAGGCGGGCGAGGATGTGCTGCCGACTTCGTTGGCCTCTGGTTTGAGGGAGGGGCTGACCTCGCCTGCGCGGTCCGTCAGCGTGACGTCGAGGGCGCGCGTGACATCGCCGCGCCGCACCTGCACAGCAACCACATCGCCGGGTCGGTGTTTGGAGAGTTGCTCTTGAAGGGCGGGGAAGGAGCGGACGTCGATGCCATCCAGGGCCAGGATGCGATCGCCTGCGCGAATGCCCGCGGCCTCTGCGCCTCCTCCGAACGTTGTGGCGCCCACCACCACGCCCGTTTCGCGGGCATCAACTTGAATGCCCATGTACGCGCGTTGCACCCGGCCAAATTCACGGATGTCTTTCACGACTTTGGACACAATGGAGGAGGGAATGGCGAAAGAGTACCCGGCGTACGATCCCGTTTGGGAAGCGATGGCAGTGTTGATGCCAATCAGTTTGCCTTCCAGGTTCACCAAGGCGCCTCCGCTGTTGCCAGGGTTCACGGCAGCGTCTGTTTGGAGGAAACTCTCCACGGGGTAAATGTCCTTCGAGGCATCGGCTTGAAGCAAGCGAATGTTTCGCCCCTTGGCGCTGATGATGCCCGCCGTGACAGTGGAGGTGAGGTTCAAAGGGTTGCCCACGGCCAAAACCCATTCGCCCACCTGCACGCGGTCCGAATTGCCCATGTCCATGGCGGGGAGTGGGCGTTCAGCGTCGATTTCGAGCACCGCCAAATCGGTGCTCGGATCACTCCCGACCACGCGGGCCACATAAGACGCGCCGTCCGAGGTATTGACGCGAACCTCTCTCGCTCCGTCGATGACGTGATGGTTGGTCACCACGATGCCGCTTTTGTCGACCAATACCCCGCTGCCGGAACCTTGGGCGATGCGTCCCGCGGTCATGCCCAGCATGTTGAGCCAGGGGTTGGAGACCTCGGCCACGAGGGAGGCGGTTTGGACGTGGACGACGGCATCCACAGAGGATGCCGCTGCGACCACAAATGCGTCCGCGCCGTCGGCCATTGGAGGGGGCGAGGGGTGAGGCCAGTTGGGAGTGGCGTTGTGGGATGCGGCCGTGTGAGAGGTGCGCACAGCCCCGTCGTTTGGGAAGGATGCGTAGCCCTGTGTCAAGACGAGGGAGGCGCCGATGGCACCGAGGGTCAACAATGAAATGGCGCCCAACAGGCGCATCAGAATGGAGGGGGTGTTCATGACGGATGTCTTGTGCTTGGACACAAAACAACGGAGGTCATGGACGATTCGATCGCCGGAAAGTGTCAAGAAATCTGAACGCCTGTGGGCGTTTACTTTTCTTGGCTGAGGCCGATTTCACGCAACCGCTCCATCAAGTAGGCTCCAGCTGTGGTGGGGGGGTCGATGGGCGAGCTGCCTTCCTGAACACATTGGGGAAGGGCGGCCAGGCTCATGTCAGGCACAGGGTGACAAAAGAACGGCATGCTGAAGCGGGGTTGATCCCACATTTCGCGGGGAGGGTTCACAACCCGGTGGGTGGTCGACTTCAATTGGTGGTTGGTCAACCGTTGCAGCATGTCACCCACGTTCACCACGAGGTGCTCGGGCAGGGCTTTGACGGCGGTCCAAGTGCCTTTTTTGTCCATGACTTCGAGCCCGTCTGCGGATGCGCCGACCAACAGGGTGATGAGGTTGATGTCTTCGTGCTGTCCAGCGCGCACGCTTGATTGGGGTTCAGCAGTGATCGGTGGGTAGTGGATGAGCCGCAAAATGCTGTTTCCCCCCGGAACGAACTGCTCAAAGTAAGCTTCGTCCAATCCAAGGTGGAGGGCAATGGCACGCAGCATTTGGCGGCCAACGTCCTCCAAGCTCTTGTACAAGGCGTCGGCCTGAGGTGCCAAAGCAGGGCGCTCCGCCACGACAGCATTGGGAGGGTAATTGTCCATGTCGGCCCCCTCGGGGATGTGGGTTTGGCCGACCTGCCAAAACTCTTTGAGGTCCGCCGCATTGGAGTCTTTGGCGTGTTCGGTCCCGAAGCGAACGAATCCCCGCTGACGGTTGTGTTCTGGGTGCTCGTGTTGGAGTTTGGTCTCCGCAGGAAGGACAAAAAACGCCTCCGCCTCTTGGTACATGCCCGCAATCACCTCTGGCGCGACACCATGCCCAGAAATGGCGGCAAAGCCAATGGAACGGTACGCGGCCCCCAAATCGTCGACAAACGATTGGCGCTGTTCGGCGGTGCCGTGCGTGAAGTGACTGAGGTCGAGGGTGGGAATGCCGGCCACAAAATCGAGGTGGGCCACTGAATCAGGTGGGTTCTTCATGACAAGGGTAAAGTTCGCAATTCTCAGACAGATTCGTGAGGGCTCACGTCGTTCAACAATCGAGACAGGGTTCCTCCATGGGTGTCCCATGAAAATTGGCCTTCGATGCTGCTTTTGGCCCGGGTGGCCATGGACTTGGCTTCATCGGAGGAGCCCAAAAGTTGGTCCACCGCTTCCGCAAAGGCCTCCGCGCCTTGGCACACCACGGCGTGTCCAGAACTGGGGAGGTTGAGCGGGGCGAATGCGTGGGGGGACAAGATGCATGGGAGCTCGGAAGCCATGGCTTCAAGGACCTTGTTTTGGAGTCCGGTGCCAATGCGCAAAGGCGCCACGAACAGGGTCGCCTCTCGGTATTGTTCTGAAATGTCGTCCACCCATCCCGTGACGGTCACCCGGTCGGAAGCCAGAGCGAGGAGACTTGGTTTGGGCTGGGCGCCGGCGAGCACCACACGTGCCCGCGGATGCTTGATGAGGGGCAAGATCTCTTCCACCAAGTGATGGGCGGCATCCACGTTGGGGGGGTAGGACATGTTGCCTGTGAAGAGCAAGACCGGATCCCCTTCCGGCGCGCGAACGGCAGGGGTGAAGGCACTCAGGTCGACCCCGTTGGGCACGAGTTGGATGCGGTCTCGGTCCCGGTGGGGAATGAGCAAACGGTCGTTTCTCGAGATGATGGTTGTTCCATCGAAATAATCAAACACCCGTGATTCATAACGGGCCAGGCGCGTGCCTTCGGCGCGAAGCAGCCATTGCAGCGGCCTGGCGAGCAGCCGCGTTTCGTTGTTGGCACGACGGTGCATCCCTGCACTGAGCGCGTCCATGTAGTCCAACACCTTGGGCACTTCGTGAAGGTCTTTGACGTATTCGGCGCACCGGACGAGTTGGCAATAAAGAACATCTGGTGCCCGGTCTGCAATGAGCTGATGGAGTTGCTTCTGGACGCGCTTGTCGGTGAACCAAGCCACCTGGAAAGGCCGTTCAGAGGCCCAGGCCCAGGCCATGCGCCATGCGCGGCGGAACCAAGACAAACGGTAGACATGCAACTCGCTTACCCAAGGGGAGAGGGCTTCACGTTGCGCGTCCGTGACGTCCTTGGAACTGAGGCAGCACAAAATGACGTTGTGCTCCTTGCTCAGGTGTTTCAGTTGGTGAAACAGGCGCAGTTTGTCCCCTTTTTCAAGCGGGAAGGGCACGCGCGACGACATCACCAAGACGGTCATGCTTGAACCCATGTTTGAAGGTGCGTTGTGAAGGCCTGAGCACGCGCGCGATGCCCCAGATGGTCGAGTGCCCATTGGCGTCCCGCTTGCCCCAGTGCCAAGGCCTCGGCGGGGTGTTCGAGCAAATGGCGAATGGCTTGGGCCATCGCGGGGGCATCGTCTGCGACAAGGACGTGTTGACCCGGGGTGAGGTCCATGCCTTCCATGCCCTTGGGGGTGGTGACGATGGGCCTGCCCGCGGCGAGCGCTTCCGCCAGTTTGATGCGCATGCCCGAGCCCGCATGAAGGGGCACCACCACCACACAAGGTGTGTCGTAGGTCGCTGCGGCATCGGCCACTTCGCCGAGCACGTCGATGCCGAGCGATTCGTCAGAGGTCCACTCCGCGGGCATGCTTCGCCCGGCCAAAAGCAGCCGCGTGGACGGGCTGGCCTCGTGAACGTGAGGCCAAACTTCCTCCCTCAGCCACTCTACGCCCTGGACGTTGGGTGTCCAGTCCATGGCCCCGAGATGCAACACTGAAACAGGCGGCGTGGTCATGGCGGAGTGCGGACGGTTTTCCACGTCCAACCCAAACGGCAAGGCAATCACCCGCGCCGGATCGGTGCCCTCGGGGAGGTGTTCGCGAAACCATGCCGCATCCTGCGCTGTGATGGCAGCCACGGCGTCCACGGCATGGAGGAGCTTGGTTTCTTCTTCCGCAAGTTTGGACTGGAACAGGTGAAGGAGCCACTTCTTGGGGCCTCGCCCCATTCCCCTTGCGACGTCCTCCCAAAGTTTGTGCTCTACGTTGTGCGCACGCAGGACAATTTCAGCGTCACTGAGCCTGCGAATGGCAGGGATGTACGACGTTGTGAACAGGGACTCCAAAATCACCACGTCGTACACGTTCAGGCGCAGCGCATCCTCAATCGCACGGTCCATTTCAGGGACGTGGAACCGGCTGAGGTGGTAGCTCTCCCCGGTCACGACATGGCTGAGCGCGTCGCGCACGTTGAGGTCCGTCTCTGCAAACACCGCTTCCAGCGCTGTGGCTTGGAGGTAGGTGGTGTCGATTTGGTCTTCGCGAAACGGATGTTTGTGCGTGTGCAATGTCAGCACTTTCACGCGATGTCCCTCCGCCAGCAGCCCTGAGGTCAAACTGTCCATGGCAATGCACCCCCCATCCACACTCGGGCGGGGCGGCTTGTGACAAATCTGAAGGATGCGAAGAGTGGCACTCATCTGGTTCGCGAAATTAGGACGAACCCCACCTCGGAATCCACCGACGTTCTTTCGTGGTGCTCCACATCAAAAACGCGGCAAGGGGAAGGAGGGTCATCGTGCTCAACCACATGCCAGACCACGGTGTCATGGTCCCCACCTTGACAAGCTGTTCGCCGAGCATGGAAAGGGCGTAATAAAGCAGAAACAGGCACAAGGCCAGGAGGGTGGGGACGCCGAGCCCGCCGCGGCCCACGAGGGCGCCGAGGGAGCTTCCGACCAAGAACAGCACCATGCAGCCCAGGGCAAGGATGTACTTGCGGTGCCACTCGATGTCGTGTCGATGCTGTCGCAGGCGCTTGCCTTCCATGTTGGAGAGGGCGTTTTCCAAGCTGCGAATGTGGTTGCGTGTGGATTCTTTGGCCTTGTCAAACGCACGACCCCGCGTCACGGGATTCAGCGAGGCATGCCAAGGGGAGAGGGCGGCGGCTTGCGGCGTGGAACCCGCATTGACATACCATCCCGTCGAATCGGCCAGCCGCTCCACCTGGCGCTTGCCATAATGCACCAAGTCGTTCCGTTCGCGCGCAATGTTGCCTTTGAGGGAGTCGCTGTAATGGCTGAGCTCCGCGAGATTCATCCGTTCGTAGGACCGACGAAACAAATCTTCGTTGGCCATGGAAAAATCCAGGCTGTGGAGTGGAATACGCAGGGTTTGGGTCCCAAACCGACTGTGGATGTGCGGATGCACGCGTTCCTTGTTGCGCGACAAGGTCTCTTGGTGCTCTTCGTAGCTGACGCCCTGTCGCAGTTCCACGACGAGTGCCCCCGCTTCTTGCGTCATGCTGCCGTGGTCGGCATGCACCACGAGGACGCTCCGTCCCTTGGGGTCGCGGTGGTCGTGGATGAGGACGTCATCGAGGGTGCCGTCCGGGTGCTTCGTGCCCACCCGGATCGAAAAGCCATCAATGCCGTTGTAGAACACGCCTTCGCGGATGTTGAGGGCGGGCTTTTGTTTGGTGACGGAATAGAGCAAGGCTCGGAAGCGCATGTTGGCGGCGGGCCATCCGGTGTTGCTGAACCACAAGGCGCCGCTGCAAATGAGGGTCATGCACAGCACCAGAGGGCGAAGGATGCGCAGGAACGACATGCCCGAGGCCTTCATGGCCGTCAGTTCGCTGCGCTCGGCGAGGTTGCCCATGGCCATGATGGAGGCGACGAGGACAGCGAGCGGGAGCGCGAGGTTGACGAGACGCGCGGACGCGAAGACCATCAATTTGAAGACCACCCAGAGGTCGAGCCCCTTGCCGATGAGGTCGTCGGCATAGACCCACAGGAATTGCATGTCCAAGATGAACAGCGCCACGGGCAAGGTGACGGCGAAGGGGCCGAGAAAGGCACGAAGCATAAGCCGGGACATCCGCACGGTGCGAAGATACTCGTCGGAAGTCCTGTACCTTGGCCGGAAAATCACCAAATCCATGCGTTTCACACGAATTCAACTTTGGAGCATGGCGGCCACGATGGTCGCGGGAGCGCTCCTGACCGGCTGTTCTTCTCCGTCCCACGAGGGCCCCGATTTCGAGGCTGCCCCGGCGGTGGATGCCAAAGCGAGCACACCTGACGAAGACGGCTTTGTCTGGAAAACCGAACAATTCGCGGACCTCAAAATCGTCCGCTACCAAATCCCTGGCTGGGAGAAGTTGAGCCCCAAGCAACAGGCTTTGGTGTACTGCCTCAACATGGCGGGCCTCAGCGGACGCGACATCATGTACGACCAAAACAACCGCTACAACCTCCGCATCCGTCGTCTCCTCGAAGACATCTACGTGAACTACGAGGGCGACCGCAACACCGTCGGCTGGCAGGCCTTTGAGGTGTACCTCAAGCGCATTTGGTTCTCCAATGGCATCCATCACCACTACGCCAACACCAAGCACCAGCCCGAATTCAGCGAGGCCTACATGGATCATTTGTTGGCCGAAACAGGCAACAGCCTCGATGCCGAATTGCGTGGCGTCATGTTCGATCCCGCGGTGGAGTCGAAGAAGGTGGAACAAGACGGTTCCAAAGGCCTCGTGGAGAGCTCTGCGGTGAACTTCTACGCGCCTGACGTCTCTACGGAAGAGGCCAAAGCCTACTTCGAATCCATCGTCGACCGAGGCGACCGCAGTCCAGTCGAGTATGGGCTCAACAGCCGTTTGGAAAAAGACGAAGAGGGCAACGTGTTTGAAAACGTCTACAAACTCGACGGCTTGTACGGGGAGAGCATTGCAGAAATCATCAAGTGGCTGAATGAAGCCATCCAATATGCGGAAAACGACAAGCAAGCAGCGGCACTTCGCAACCTCGTGGCCTACTACGAGACGGGAGACCTTGAAAAGTGGAGCCTCTACAACATCAACTGGGTGCAGGACACCGAGGGCGATGTCGACTACATCAACGGATTCGTGGAGGTCTACAACGATCCCCTCGGATACACGGGCAGCTACGAGACGATTGTGGAGATCAAGGACTTTGACGCCAGCGCGCGCATGTCGACATTGATGAACAGCGCACAGTGGTTTGAGGACCACATGCCGTTCATGGAGGAACACAAGAAGTCGGAAGTGGTGGGCATCACATACAACGTGGTGAATGTCGCCGGTGAAGCCGGGGATGCTTCGCCCAGCACGCCCATTGGGGTGAACCTCCCCAACAGCAACTGGAT
>CBFHRO010000006.1:0-54381 GCA_965658245.1 uncultured Flavobacteriales bacterium | reverse complement strand
ATCACCGTGTTGAACGCAGGCCGAATGATCGACCGCAAACGCGGCGTCACCGACACCACGGACGGGCTCGCGGGCAAGCTCTTTGTCACGGCCGGACTCGGCGGCATGAGTGGGGCACAGCCCAAGGCCGCCAACATCGCGGGCTGCGTCTCAGTCACGGCAGAAGTCAATTCAGCGGCGGCGTACAAGCGCCACGAGCAAGGATGGGTGGACCACGTGGTCACGGACTTGGATGAGCTGGCCACCCGCGTCAAGGATGCGGTGGCGGACAAGCGCGCGGAGTCGTTCGCCTACCTCGGCAACGTGGTGGACGTGTGGGAGAAGTTCGACGAGGAGAACATCCTCGTGGACATGGGCTCAGACCAAACCTCGCTCCACAACCCGTGGGCGGGCGGATATTACCCCGTGGGCCTCGATTTTGAGTCGGCCAATGCGATGATGGCCACGGACCCTGAGCATTTCAAGACCTTGGTCAAGGCCTCGCTGAAGCGCCACGCGGATGCGGTCAACAAGCACACGGCACGCGGAACGTATTTCTTCGATTACGGCAACGCCTTTTTGCTCGAAGCGAGCCGCGCGGGCGCGGACATCATGGATGCCGAAGGAGAGGGCTTCAAGTACCCTTCGTATGTCCAAGACATCATGGGCCCCATGTGCTTTGATTACGGATTTGGCCCGTTCCGCTGGGTGTGCTGCAGCGGAGACCCCGCAGACCTCGACGTCACCGACAACCTCGCGGCCGAAGTGCTCGAGCGTTTGATGGCAGATGCACCTGCCGACATCCAGCAGCAAATGCAGGACAATGTGCGTTGGATCCGGGAAGCCAAGGCCAACAAGCTCGTGGTGGGATCGCAGGCGCGCATCTTGTACGCCGACGCCCAAGGCCGTGCGGAAATCGCGTCGGCGTTCAACGACGCCATCCAGGACGGCCGCCTTAAGGGGCCTGTCGTGCTAGGTCGCGACCACCACGACGTGAGCGGCACAGACAGCCCCTACCGCGAGACGTCCAACATCTACGACGGCTCGGCATTCACCGCTGACATGGCCGTCCAAAACTTCGTCGGCGACGGCTTCCGCGGCGCGACGTGGATCAGCCTGCACAACGGCGGTGGCGTCGGATGGGGCGAGGTGATGAACGGCGGGTTTGGGATGCTCATCGACGGAAGCGAAGACAGCGAACGCCGCCTTCGGTCGATGCTTCACTGGGACGTCAACAATGGCATTGCGCGTCGGAGTTGGGCCAGAAACAAAGGCGCCCAATGGGCCATTGACCGCGCCATGGACATGGAGCCGCGCCTGAAGGTGACGCGCGCCAATCACGCGGACGACGACCTCATCGCGGGCGCGTTGTCATGAGCGCGATTGAAGCGTTCGAGCAGACCTTTGGCAGGGACCACGAGTGGGGAGATCTGCGCGATGCGCGCCTTGAATCCTGCACCTTAGAAGGGGTCGATTGGTCGGGCAAGGACTTGCGGGGCGCCCGGTTTGAGAATTGCGTGTTTCGCGATTGCGACTTGTCCAATGTGCGTGCATTGGGCCTTGGGTTGCAGGACGTGACGTTCGAAAGATGCAAGCTTGTGGGATTTGATTTGGCTTCTTGCAACACCTTGGGACTGGAAATTCGTTTGGTGGAATGCATGTTGGATTCGGCCAATCTGGAAGGGTTGGACTGCCGTCAGATTTCGTGGAAAGGAGGCCGGGCCCACGGGGCAGACTTCACTTCGGCCAACCTTGAGGGCGTGGTGTTTGACGGGGTGGACCTGGAGGGCGCTTTGTTTGGCCAAACCAAGCTTGCCGGCACCGATTTCCGCCACGCGACAGGATGGCGCATCCGTCCGGATGAAAATCGCATGCGCGGGGCGAAGTTTCGGAGAGATGGTTTGGAGGGGCTGTTGTCGGCCTACGACTTGGACCTCGAGTGACCGAGACAGGAAACCTGGGAAACGTTTTGCACTTTTTTCGTTTCCTGTGCGTGCATTGCGTAGTAGTTTTGCGGCCGCATGTCGCAGAACGACCTTTCTACCGTTGTGGATCATGACGCCGCCTTGGACGAGCGCGGCTTGGAGTTGAGGGACCGGTGTGCCGCGCTGTTTGGGCGATTTGGCATCAAGGCCCTCAGCATGGACGACCTCGCCGGCCAGCTCGCTTGCAGCAAGAAGACCCTGTACAAGTACTTTTCGGACAAGCGCGATTTGGTGTCGAAAGCGCTTCATGGTCACCTCGACGGCCTCGAAGCCCAAATGGCGGCGATCATGCACGGGGAGGGGAATGCCATCGATTTGGCGTTGCGGGAGATGGAGAACAAACACCAAATGCTGTCGGCCATCAACTCCACCGTGCTGTTCGATTTGAAGAAGTATTACCCCAAAGTGTTTGAAGCCACGCACGCGCGACGCAAGAACATGATCCGTCGGGTGGTGATGGACAACGTGACCCGGGGCATGGAGCAAGGCATGTACCGCGCGGACTTGAATGTCGAGGCGGTGGCGGACTTGCACCTGGCCCTGGTGGAAGACATGGTCCGTCAAGCGGAGAATGGCACCTTGGCACGCCCCTTGGCCGAACATTTCAGAGCCCTCTTCACTTACCACATCCGCGGCATCGCGAGTGCCGAAGGCGTGGCCTACCTCGAAACCCAACGACTGACAACCTCATGATGACACGAATCTTCCATCCAGCTGCGTTTGCCTGGCTGCTCGGGCTGTCCCTTGGGGCGCATGCGCAGTTGACGTTGAGCTTGGAACAGGCCCAAACGCTGGGCGTGGCACAAGCCTACGCCATGCAGCGCGCACGCATCGATGTGGATGTCGCCCAGCGCGACATCAAAGAACTGTTGGCGACGGGCCTTCCCCAAGTCAATGCGTCGTTCGACTTCAATCACTTCTTGGACATCCCCACCCAGGTGGTTCCAGCTTCGTCGTTTGACCCGACGGCACCTGAAGATTTGGTCTTGGAGTTGGCGTTTGGGACAACCCAGTCGGCCACTGCGGGCATCAACGCCTCCCAATTGGTGTTCAGCGGCAGCTATCTGGTCGGGGTGAAGGCCGCCAAAGTGTTGGCCGATGCGAAGTCCTTGGCGGTGGACGCCACCGAAGTGGAAACGCGCAGGCTCGTGTCTGAGGCCTACGTCACGGCGCTTGCAGCAGCAGCAAATGTGGAAACGTTGGACCGGGCCTTGGCACTCGTCTCCAGTTCGGAACAAGAACTGCGGGCCCTTGCGGAGGAAGGCTTGATGGAATCGGTCGACGCCGACCAACTTCAGCTCTCGCGCCAAACCCTGGAGCAGCAGCTGGGTACAGCGCGCATGCAAGCAGAGTTGACCAAGAAACTTTTGTTGTTTCAATGTGGCCTCGGTGTTGACGAGGAGGTCGCCTTGACCGACAACCTTGAGATGCTCACCTCTGCAAATGTGCCCGAGGCCTTGCAGGCGGGGTTGAACTTGGACAGCAACCCTGGTTTGGAGGAGCAACGACGGTATGTGGCCCTCGCAGAGCTCGATGTGCTGAACCGCCGCGCGGAGGGCCTTCCACAGGTGGCGGCCTTTTACTCCAACAGCGCCCAGACATTCCGCGACCCTGAATTCCCGGTGCTTGCTGATCAAGCCAGTTGGTACCCTTCTCAGATCGTGGGGGTGTCGGTGAACATGCCGGTTTGGACCAGTTTTGGAGGACGTCAACGCGTGGAAAAGGCCAAACTCGCGGTCCTCACCGCGGAGTCAGGCCTGGCGCAAATGGAATCGGTCGCGCGCCTGGAATTTGACAACGCACGCGCAACGTTCTTGGACGCCCAGGCGGCGCTCACGAACGCGGAGCAGCAGCGCGATTTGGCCTCGCGCATTCTCACACGCATCGAACTCGGACACAAAGAAGGCGTCCGCAGCAGCTTTGAACTCAACACCGCCCAAAACCAACTCCTCGAAGCCGAGGGCAACCTGATTGGCGCGCAACTCGCTTGGCTCAACGCCCAGCAGCGCCTCATCGCATCCAATCCACGACCATGAAGAAGACCTTGAAACCCCTCGGCCTTGTGGCCTTGGCGACCGCATTGCTCGTGCGCTGTGGCGCGCCTGCGGAGTCCGACACCGCATCCCCTCAGACGACCAACGCGCGTTTGACGCGTGTGGGTGTCCAAACCGTGGAGGCCGCACCTTTCTCCCACTCGTTTGCGGTGCAAGGCAACGTCCAAACCGACCGCATTGCCAACGTCCTTGCGGCCTTCCCCGGCGTGGTGCGCGAAGTGCTGGTGGAAGAAGGCACCCAGGTGACCAAAGGCACGGCGTTGGTGCGCATCGACACCGATGTGCTGGCCAAGCAGCGCGCGGAGTTGGTGACCCAGTTGGAGTTGGCCCAGACCCTCTTCGAGCGCCAAGAGCGCCTCTGGAACAAGGAGATTGGTTCCGAGGTGGATTTTCTCCAAGCCCAAACCGGCCTTGAAGCGCTCGAGCGCAGCTTGGCCACCTTGGATGAGCAAATCGACCAGGCGGTCATTCGCGCTCCGTTCAGCGGGGTGTTGGACCGGGTGTTTGTCAACGTCGGCGAAATGGCCGCACCCCCGATGCCTGTGGTGCGCGTGGTGGATTTGAGCGACTTGTACATCCGCGCATCGGTCAGCGACCACTACGCCGGATCTGTCCGTGCCGGTCAACCTGTTCGCGTCGAAGCGCGAGGCCTTGAACCCATCGAAAGCCAAATCCGCCGTGTCGGGCAATTCATCGAAGCGGCCAACCGCACGATTGACTTGACCGTGGATTTGCCGGCAGGCACGCGCGCCTTGCCCAACATGGTGGCCACCGTGCACATCACAGATCTCGCGTTGGACAGCGCCTTCGCCTTGCCCTCGGCGCTCGTGCAGCAGGACGCCAACGGGCAGGAGTACGTCTACGTGATGCGTGGCGACCAAGCGAAAAAGCAACCCATTGAAACCGGCGTGGTGTCGGACGGCATGCTCCTCATTGAGCAAGGCTTGAAGCCGGGCGACCGCGTCATCGACCGCGGCGCAGCGCGCGTGGTGGACGGCGAGCGTGTGACCTTGATTGAATCCTGATCAGCAAGCCATGAGTGAAACGACCCCCAAGACCCCTCAGGGCGGAGGAAAGCTGCGTGAGTTTGGGCTGACGACGCTGAGCATCCAAAACAAGACGACCGTCTTTGTGCTCATTGCGATCATCACCCTGTCTGGCATCAGCAGCTACCTCACGGTGCCCAAGGAGGCGTTCCCCGAGATTGTGGTGCCGGAGATTTTTGTCAGCACAGCCTACCCCGGGAACAGCCCGGTGAACATGGAGAAGCTGATCACCCGTCCGCTTGAGAAGGAAATCAACACCATCTCTGGGATCGACGAGATCACGTCCACCAGCGTGCAGGGCTTCAGCGCCATCGACATCAAATTCAACTTCGACGTCACCCCCACGGAGGCGCTTCGTAAGGTGAAGGATGCGGTGGACAAAGCCAAGGCCGACCCCGACTTCCCCACAGACTTGCCGGCTGACCCGAGCGTCATGGAGCTCAATTTCAGCGAGCTCATGCCGGTGATGAACATCAACTTGAGCGGGGACTACCGCCTGCAAGACCTCAAGAAGTACGCGGAGTACCTCGAGGACCGGGTTGAGGCACTGCCCCAAATCAGCAAGGTGGACATCCAAGGCATCAGCGACCTCGAGGTGGAAATCGAGGTGGATCACCTGCGCGCAGAAGCCATGCAGGTCAGTTTCAACGACATCTCCGGGGCCATCGCTGCGGAGAACATGACCGTGTCGGGTGGCGACCTTTTGGTGGACGGCGTGCGTCGAAGTGTGCAAGTGGAAGGCGATTTCACGAGCATCGAAGAGCTCGAAAATGTCATCATCAAGGCAGAGAATGGGTTCACGGTTCACTTGCGCGACGTGGCTGAGGTGTCCTTTGTGGAGAAAGAGAAGGAGAGCTATGCGCGGGAGTATTCCCGTCCGGTGGTGTCCCTCGATGTGGTGAAGCGCGCGGGCGAAAACCTCCTGGAGGCGTCCTCTGCCATCAACGCCATCATTGAAGAGGCCAAGCAGAACGTGTTGCCACGGAACCTGAACGTCTCCATCACCAACGACCAAAGCGACATGACCCAAACCCAAGTGGAGGAGCTTCAAAACTCCATCATCTTCGGGGTGTTGCTCGTCGTGGGGGTGCTCCTGTTCTTCCTCGGATTGCGCAACGCCCTCTTTGTGGGGGTGGCCATTCCGCTGTCGATGTTCATGAGCTTCCTCATCTTGAATTCACTCGGCGTGACGTTCAACACCATGGTGCTGTTCTCCTTGGTGTTGGCACTCGGCATGCTCGTGGACAACGGCATTGTGGTGGTGGAGAACGTGTACCGTCTCATGGACGAGGGA
Organism: uncultured Flavobacteriales bacterium; assembly: GCA_965658245.1. Taxonomy (GTDB): domain Bacteria; phylum Bacteroidota; class Bacteroidia; order Flavobacteriales_D; family Sanyastnellaceae; genus UBA11663. The sequence goes on along the minus strand of CBFHRO010000006.1, from coordinate 48,023 downwards.
TACAGCCCGTTGAAGGCGGCCCGCTACGGGGTGGGCGAGGTGGCATGGCCCATCATCGCGTCGACGGGCACCACGCTTGCGGCGTTCTTGCCGTTGGCGCTTTGGCCGGGACTCATTGGCGAGTTCATGAGCTACCTGCCGATGACCTTGATCATCGTGCTGGGGTCGTCCCTGTTTGTCGCCCTGGTCATCAACCCTGTGTTGACTTCGGTCTTCATGAAGGTGGGTGCAGAAAATGTCAACCGCCGCCGCACCCACATGGTGTCCGCCATCTTGGTGGGCGTGGGCGTGGCATTCCTTGCCCTCGGCGCCACAGGCTTGGGCAACATTTTGGCGATTGCGGGGATCTTGACCTTGCTGAACACCTACGTGCTCTACCCGGCCACGTTGGCGTTCCAAAATGCGTTCTTGCCCCGTCTCGAAGCGCTGTACGAGCGTTTCCTCTCCTACGTTCTCGGTGGAAAGCGGCCTTGGGCCTTTTTCTGGGGCACGGTGGGGCTGCTGTTTTTGTCCATCGTGCTCATGGGGATCTTCCCGCCCAAGGTGCTGTTCTTCCCCGACAACCAGCCGCAGTACCTCAACATTTTCGTGTCCAAACCCATTGGCACCGACCTCGCCGAGACCAACAAAGTGGCCAAGGACATCGAAGCCCAAGTGATGGAAGTGTTGGCGCGCGACGAGTTCAAGCGTCCCAATCCCGAGACGGGAGAGCCTGAGAGCTTTTTGGTCAATTCGGTCATTGGCACGGTGGGCAACGGAACCAGCGACCCCAACGAGGGCCCGCAGTTGGGCCCCACGCCTCACAAGGCGCGCATCGTCGTCAACTTTGTCAAGTTCCAGGACCGCCGTGGACTGGCCACAGGCGATGTGTTGAGCGCCATCCGCGAAGAACTGCGAGGCTACCCCGACGCGGAAGTGGTGGTGACCAAAAACTCCGACGGACCGCCCCAAGGCGCCCCCATCAACCTCGAACTGACGGGCGACGATTACGACGCGTTGCTCACTGCCTCCGAGGAGGTGCTTCGTTACCTCCGCGCCAAGGATTACGACGGTGTGGAGGAGTTGAAGATTGACGTCGACAAGCGGAAACCCCAAATGCCCGTGGTCATTGACCGAGAAAAGGCCCGCACCTATGGGTTGAGCACGCGCGACATTGGATACACGCTGCGGACGGCGTTGTTTGGCCGTGAGGTCGGCACCTTCAAAGACGGAGAAGACGACTACCCAATCAACGTGCGTTTCGCAGAGGAATACCGCCATAGCAGCGACGCGTTGATGAACCAAAAGGTCATCTTCCGCAGCCAAAGCGACGGCCAAATCAAGGAGGTGCCCATCAGCGCTGTGGCCTCGGCGAGCCGATCGACCACGTTCAGCGCGGTGAAGCGAAAAGACCTCAAGCGCGTCATCACCATCACGTCCAACGTGTTGGAAGGCGCCAACCCCACGGAGATCATCACCAGCATGCAAGAGGACATGGGGGCCGAGCTCAACATCCCTTCCGCGGTGACGTGGGAGTTCACCGGTCAGCAGGAGGAGCAGGCCAAGGAGATGGCGTTCTTGTCCAGAGCGTTGCTCATTGCATTGTTCCTCATTTTCCTCATCATTGTGAGCCAATTCAACAGCGTCACCACGCCGTTCATCATTGGTTTCAGCGTGGTCTTTTCGCTGATTGGGGTGTTGCTGGGGCTTGTCATCTTCCAAATGGAGTTTGTGATCATCATGACCATGATTGGGATCATCTCGCTCGCCGGAGTGGTCGTGAACAACGCCATTGTGTTGATCGATTACACCAACCTCCTCCGCGCCCGACGCCGTGAAGAGTTGGGGTTGGAAGAGGGCGAGTCTGCGGAGGATGCCACGAAGTTGCCTTTCTCCGAGGTGAATACGGCCATCATTGAAGGGGGCAAGACGCGTTTGCGTCCCGTGTTGCTGACGGCCATCACGACGGTCCTTGGTTTGCTTCCGCTGGCCATTGGATTGAACATCGACTTTGTGGGCTTGGTCACCAACTACGACCCCAACATCTACGTGGGCGGGGACAACAACGTGTTTTGGAAGCCAATGAGCTGGGCCATCATTTTTGGCTTGACGTTCGCGACGTTCTTGACGCTCATCATCGTTCCGGTCATGTACTGGTGGATTGAACGGACCACGTACAAATTCGCTGGACGGACGGTGTGATTTTCACCTCGGCGACCCTAGAAAACAAAAAGGGAGGCAAGCGCCTCCCTTTTTTCTTGTCGTCAGGTTTCCTTCCTTACCCGTCAATTTCGTGGGTGTCGAGGTTGAGGGTGTAGGTGTTGCCGTTTCTCGTAATGGTGGCGAGGTTGTCGCACTCACCATCCCCGAAGTCAATGACGATGTCATGCAGCGGTCGATCCACGGTGATGCTTCCTGAAATGGGGTGACCACAGGGACGGCTGTGCACCACGGCATCGATGGTTCGGGTGGAGCTGCCCCAACCGCTGGTGGTTTCGTGGGTGGCCACGCCGTTGCGCTCGACAACGTTGTCTTCGCAATCCTCGGTGTCAAAGCCTTCAAGCCATGCGAGGGTGCCAGTGTACGTTCGCGTGAGGGTGTGGTTGTTTCGGGTGAGGGTCATGGCGTGATCCTGCCCAAACATCGCCTGGTTCTCCTCATCGTTGGGCCCCACGTTGGTGATGACGCGTGTTCCTGTGAGGGTCATGTTTTGAACTTGGAAGTTGTCAAACGTCGTGGTGCGTACCGATCCGATTTCCGACATGTCGCCGGTGAGCAAGACTTCGATGATGCCGCTTCGGGCCACGCCGCCGGGCCCCGTGCACCCCTCTCCAAAATCCAAGGTGAGGGTTCGTGGGTAGACGTCTTCTCCCGAATCGGTCACCGTGACGCATTCAGGCAAATAGGGGCTGTCCAACCCACAAGGACCGTTGCCGTTTTGACGCATCGTCAAGGCGTCGACTGGACCTCTGAGGTGGCGGTCTGCGAAATCGACCACAGATTCGTCGGTGGCCAGGGCTCGCGTTTCAGGACCTTGGGCGTCCCCTCGGTGGCACGAGGTCAGGACAGCTGCCACCACGGCGGCGGTGAGGAAAAGGTGTGGGATCTTCATGAAATTGTAAGATTGGTTTGGGGTTGGGACGAGGGTGGGGGCAGAAAGTTGAGACGCTTGAGTCGACTTTAACACCCGTTGTCAACGTTCGATGACGCGCTGTACGCGTGGCCCGATGCGCGTGAGGAGTTCGTACGAGATGGTCTCGGCATCTGTCGCGACTTCGTCCAAACGCGGATTTGACCCCCACAACGTCATCCGGTCTCCGGGATGGACGTCGAGCCCCGTGACATCCACCGTAATCATGTCCATGCATACCCGCCCGACCGTGGGGAGCAATCGGCCTTTCCAAAACACTTGGCCCCTTCCGTTGCCGAGGTTGCGTGGGTAGCCATCGGCGTAACCGACGGAAAGCACGGCCAAGGTGCGGTCGTGGGAGGCCACGTCGGTGAGGCCGTACCCCGACCCTTCGCCGGCGGGGACGGCCACAAGTTTGGCCACCGAGGTGTGAAGCGACAACACGGGCTCAAGGCCGAGCGCTTCCGCGCCGGTTCCCAAACCGTACATGGCAAGGCCCACCCGAATGTGGGTCAGCAGGGGAGTCCAGGCCTGATGCTGTGCGGTGTCGATTAAATCCCAGATGCGTGCGGCACCCGCCGAGTTGAGGATGTGCCTTGGCACCCCCGCAAATCGTTGGGACGTGCGCTGGAAAAACGCGCCCATTTGCCTTCGGGTCTCGTCGTCGAGGGTCGGCTCGTCGGCTCCTGCAAGGTGGCTCATCACCGAGGCCAAGCTCAGCTCAGGGCCTGCCAAAAGCGTCTCGGCATCTTCATCCTCGCTTGCCGCCAACCCCAGTCTGTGCATTCCCGTGTCGAGTTTCAAATGCACCGGCCACCCTTCAACGCCATGGGTCTCGGCCCACTCACGGGCCATGCGAATGTGCGGCAGCGAGACGAGTTGAGGCTCGAGTTCGTGACGATGCATCGTTCCGAATGTGGCAGGGTCCGGATTCAAGACCAAGATTCGGGCTTGGACCCCCGCTTCACGCAGGGCCACCCCTTCGTCGGCATACGCCACAGCCAACCATTCCACCCCTTGCGCTTCCAGGAGGCGACCCAACACCACGGGGTCGGTGCCGTAGCCAAGCCCTTTGATGACGGCGATGACGCCCGAGGCCCCGACATGGGCCTTGAGCACGCGAATGTTGTGGATCAAATTGCCCGTGTTCATCGTCAGGGTGGTGATGTGCCTTGGCGGCGCCAGCGCGTGAATCACGGCGTGGAGTCGATCGTTGGACGACACCTTGACGAGGACATTGGCGCGGTCGAGGGTTTGGGCCAGCTCGACAAGTGTAGAAAGGTCATGCAGACCGTGCGTCTCCACGCCTTGTGTTTGCATGGCTGCTGCCAGAGTTTGCCGCTCGTCCTCGCTCCAAGCCGGTGCCCAAAACCAAAGGGCGTCCAATCGGACCGACGCCAGAAGCGACACCATGCGCGCGATGCGGGCTTCGACGGTCAGGCCGCTTTGTGGCACATCTCCCACAATGGCCACGCGGCGACCGTCGTCTGGGACTTGGTCCAGGGCGCGCAAGGCAACTTCCAGCGACCCCAAATCGTGGTTGCAGTCGTCTTGAATGAGGATTCCACCGCGGGGCCGTTTGATGGAGGAGAGCCGCCCCGTGGGTTCGGTCAGCGAGGGGAGTTTGTGCTGGATGTCTTCGAGGGTGGCGCCGTAATGCAATGCCACCAAGGCGGCCGTACACGCGTTGTGCACGGAGGCCTCACTTGTGAAGGGCAGGGTGAGGGTCGCTTGCTCGCCCTTCCATTGCAGGGTCAGGTGACGTCTTGAGGGATCCACGTCCACCACAAGTGACGCGTGCGAGATGCCGGCCTCTTGGGCATGGGCCCAGGTGACCGTTTCCTGGGTCAGGTACGGCTGGCATCGGAGGCGCAGCGCTTCGGGCAGAAACACCCGGGAGCAGCCTTTGAAAAGGGTGCATTTCTCTTGCGTCAAGTGGTCAGGGCCCTCGAAGTTTCCGAGGTGCGCTTCCCCCAAATGCGTCAAGACCCCTTCCGTCGGGAAAATGCAATCGCGCAGCCGGTCCATTTCGCCAGGGTGGCTGATGCCGGCTTCGACCAAGGACAAGTCGTGATGTTGTTCCAGGGACCACACGCTCAGCGGCACGCCGAGCTGGCTGTTGTGGCTGAGTGGGCTGCGGTGAATGGCGAGGCGATCAGGCAAGAGCGAGGCAATCCATTCCTTGACCGTGGTTTTGCCATTGCTTCCTGTGATGGCCAAAACAGGACGCTCAAACGTGTCGCGTTGTGTCCGAGCGGCGTGTTGCAGGGCCGCCATCACGTCGGGCACCACCAAGACATCGCTGTCATGGGCCCAGGTGTCCGATGCTTGCGGCGGCTTGCTGACCACCCAGCAACGCACCCCTGCGGCGTGGGCTTCGGCGATGTGGTTGTGGCCGTCGTGCCAGGGTCCAACGAGCGCGAAGAAAATCGACTCTTCCGGGTGGGTCAGGCTGCGCGTGTCCGTGCTCAGGTGCCGAAGCAGTCCTTCTTCGGATCCGTGGTGGGTGACGTGGCCGTCATGGGTCGACGCGAAGGCTTGGCTCCACGCACGCCACGCATGCACCGACCACCCGCGACCGGTCATTCCACAGCCGTTTGGTTCGCCGCCACGTAGGCGTGACGCGCCAGGGGGATGTAGCGGTCTTGGGCACCGAGCTCGACCTGGTTTTGGCCTCCGGCGATGCGGTGCGAAAAGTGCGCGGCACGCCCCGTTTCCACACACACGGCATGCAGTTTGGTCACCTCTTCGGCCAATGCCAACAACAAAGGCATCGGGCCAAACGGCACGCCTTCATAATCGAGGTCGAGCCCCGCCACGATGACGCGGAAGCCCTGGTTGGCCAGTTTGTTGCAGACCTCTGGAAGTCCTTCGTCGAAGAATTGGGCCTCGTCCACCGCCACAATGGAAAAGCCTTCGCGCCGGCCAGGTTCGCGCTGCCTGGCGTCCTGGATGTGGTCCCAAAGCGCTTGGCTGCCGTCCACGACAATGGAGCTCATGGCGTTTTTGTCGTGGCTCACGACTTCAACGTTGTCGTACCTCGTGTCTGTCGCGGGCTTGAAAAGCGCCACGGGCAGCTTGGCAATGTGGGCGCGGCGGATGCGTCTGAGCAACTCTTCCGTTTTTCCAGAAAACATGGGGCCGCAAATCACTTCCAAGCGCCCTTCCCCTGCGGGAAGGCCTTGGGGCGACGAAAATTGGTCGGAGGCGTGCATGGACTGCAAGGTAGCGCGTGGGCAGGCGTATGTTTGGGCCCATGAAGCCAATTTCCATCAACATCGGAATGCCCTTTTTGAGCGCGCTTGTGTGCCTCTTGGTCTCGTGCACCCAAACCCCGGGTGACGGAGGACGCGCAAGCATTGTGGGTCACGTCCAGGAAGAGGCGCGCGTGTTGTTGAGCGACCCGAACACGGCATACCCCGGGTATCCGGCGACGGACCGGAACGTGTTTTTGATTTACGGCGACAACGTGGGCCCCGATGACCAGGTGGAGACCAACCACGAAGGCGATTTTGTCTTCCCGTGGCTGCGTCCAGGCGACTACACCGTGTACGTCTACAGCGAGGACACCTCCGGAGTGAATCCGCCGCGGGACATGGCCGTGGTGCAGCACCTCACCATCGAGTCCGCCACCGAGACGGTGACGCTCGACACCCTCCGCATCTTCAAAGACCTCTGACGCACCATGCGGCACGGGATGGTTTTGGTGGCCTGGATGGGCTTGACGTCTTGGGCGCTGCACGCCCAAGCACCGGCCTCGTGGCTGGCTGCTTCCGTGGGCCAAAACTTGCCCGCCGATTGGTCTTGGTCTGCCGCGGGTCAATTGCGCACCGCACCGGGCGCCGTGCAATGGCGTGAGGGCATCGTCGACCTTCGGGTTGGCCAAGGGTTGGACGCCTTGCGCGGATGGTCTGTGGACGGCACGTGGCGCACGGGATGGGATTGGCCCTTGGAAGGAGGCTGGACCACGTCTTGGCGCTGGGCGACTTCAGTGAAGTGGAAGACAGACTTCGGCGACCACAGATTGCGGCTGCGATTGCGGCATCAGTTTGGAGGGCCATGGATGCGGCCATGGGACCGCGCCCGATGGCGCCTTCAAGCCAAGTGGACCCACGATTTGCCAGACGGTTGGAAGTTGTTGCCCTCGGTCGAGACGTTTTGGGGGGCCGACCCGGGTCTGTCCGCCAGTCCCTTGGCCCTCGCCGCGGTTCGAGGCCGCTTGGCGATTGACAAAAAGCTCGCCAAGCGCCGCCACCTCACCCTGGGCTATCAATTCCAGCAGGGCGTGCATGCCCAACCTGATCGGCCCGAGCACACCGTACTTTTGGCCTTGGATGTGGGCTTGAAAAAGGTCAAAAAGCGCAAGAGCGACGTTGGCGACCTGTGAGAAAAACACGCCACTCGTGAAAGTTTGTCCACGAAGACGCTTGGGTTGTCCACATCGTTTCCTATCTTCGCACCCCCAAATTTTGGGGAAACTCAACTACGCAACCCGTACGCTGTGGATACTTTGAGCTACAAAACGCGTTCCATCAACAAGGAGAACGCAGACAAGAAGTGGTGGTTGGTCGATGCCGAAGGTCAAACTTTGGGTCGCCTCTCCACGCAAATTGCCACGTTGTTGCGCGGCAAGCACAAGACGAACTTCACGCCTCACGCCGACTGTGGTGACTACGTGGTGGTGGTGAACGCAGAGAAGATTGTGCTCACTGGCAACAAGATGCAAACCAAAGAGTACATCCGTTACACGGGTTACCCCGGGGGCCAGCGTGTGCGCACTGCCGAGGAGCAGTTGGCGCGCAAGCCGTTCTCTGTGGTGGAAGAAGCCGTTCGCGGCATGCTCCCCAAGAACCGTCTTGGTCGCGAGATCTTCCGCAACCTGCACGTGTATGTCGGCCCTGACCACAAGCACGAAGCCCAACAACCCACGCCATTTCAATTGAACGCCTAATGGACGTCATCAACACTTCAGGCCGCCGCAAGACGAGCGTTGCCCGCATTTACATGAAGCCCGGAAAGGGCGAAGTGACCGTGAACAAGCGCCCCGCTGCGGAATACTTCACCACTGGAGTCCTCCAGTACAAGGTCAACCAACCCTTTGCCATCACAGAGACTGAAGGTCAATACGACGTGAACGTCAACGTGTACGGAGGGGGCATCACGGGCCAAGCTGAGGCCGTTCGTTTGGCCATGTCCAAGGCACTCATTGAAGTCAACCCCGAGTGGAAGTCTGCCCTCAAGGCAGAAGGCCTCACAACGCGTGACCCACGTATGGTCGAGCGGAAGAAGTTTGGCCAAAAGAAAGCACGCAAGAAGGAGCAGTTCTCCAAGCGTTAATCGCTGTGGAGGAGGGCTCCTCTCTCTTTTATATCCGTTTAGAATCCAAACGACGCAGACCTGTTTCCAGCTACTGCGCCGTTGTTTAACCCAGGAACGTAAACCTCATGTCTCGAGTATCCTTCGACCAATTGCTTGATGCAGGTGCCCAGTACGGCCACCTCAAGCGCAAGTGGAACCCCCACATGGCCCCTTACATCTTCGCTGAGAAGAAGGGCATTCACATCCTCGACCTCCACAAGACTGTGGTCAAGGTCGACGAAGCTGCTGCGGCGTTGAAGCAGATTGCCAAGAGCGGCAAGAAAATCATGTTTGTCGCGACCAAGAAGCAGGCCAAAGAGGCTGTGGCGGAGCGCGTGAAGGCCGTGGGCATGCCCTACGTGACGGAGCGTTGGTCTGGCGGCATGCTGACCAACTTCGCGACGATTCGCAAGGCGGTCCGCAAGATGAGCACCATTGACAAGATGGAAAAGGACGGCACGTTGGCCACCATGTCCAAGCGCGAGCGCTTGCAGGTGAGCCGCCAGCGCGCCAAGCTCGAAAAGAACCTCGGTTCGATTTCCGATTTGACCCGCATTCCTGCGGCCATTTTCATCGTGGACGTGATGAAGGAGCACATCGCATTGGCAGAAGCCAAGAAGCTCGGCATCCCCGTGTTTGCGATTGTGGACACCAACAGCGACCCGCGCAACGTGGACTTTGTGATTCCCGCGAACGACGACGCCACCAAGTCCATCGTGGCTGTGGTTGACGCCGTTGTCGGCGCCGTGGCCGAGGGTTTGAACGAGCGCAAGAGCGAGAAAGCAGCCTCTGAAAAGAAGGCCGAGGCGCCAGCAGCTGAAGAAGCACCTGCGGCCGAAGCGAAGGCAGAGGAATCGCCCGCGGCCAAGGCAGAGGAAGCGCCCGCGGCCAAGGCAGAGGACGCTCCTGAAGCGAAAGACGACAAGGCCGAAGCGTAAGCCCGCCCCACATTGAACCCCACTCACTTATCATTTTTGAGACCATGAGCATCACAGCAGCAGAAGTCAACAAGCTCCGCAAGCAGACCGGCGCGGGCATGATGGATTGCAAGAAGGCCCTGACTGAGGCCAACGGCGATTTTGAAGCGGCCATTGAAATTCTTCGCAAGAAGGGTCAAAAGGTGGCAGCGAAGCGCAGCGACCGCGAGGCGGGTGAAGGCGCGATTCTTTCAGGTGTCAACGGCGACGGAAACGTCGGTGTGGTCATCAGCTTGAACTGCGAAACCGACTTCGTGGCCAAGAACGACGACTTCGTGTCTGTCGCGAAAACCCTTCTCGACTTGGCGTTGAGCGAAGGCGTGGAAAGCAAAGAAGATTTGTTGACCAAGACCTACACAGGCTCCTCTTTGACGGTGGCCGACAAGATCACCGAAGAGGTGGGCAAGATCGGCGAGCGCATCGAGATCGGTGACCTCCGCGTGGTGCGTGGGGAGAAGGTTGTGGCATACATCCACCCAGGCAACCGCCTCGCGACGGCAGTGGCATTCGAAGGGGAGGTGAGCAGCGATGTGGGACGTGACGTGGCCATGCAGGCAGCAGCCATGGCACCTGTGGCCGTGGACGAGACTTCCATTCCAGAAGACCTCATTGCCAAGGAGCGTGAGATTGGCAAGGACCTCGCCATCCAAGAAGGCAAGCCCGCCGAGATGGCTGAGAAAATTGCCGAGGGCCGCTTGAAGAAGTGGTTCAAGGAGGTGACGTTGGTGAACCAAGCGTTCATCAAGGACAGCAAGCAAACCGTCAGCCAGTACGTGGCGTCCAACGGCGGAGGCAAGGTTTCGAGCTTTGCACGCGTGGCGTTGAGCTAAGCGAAATTTGCTTTGAGCACAGACGAAGGCTGCCCATGGGGCGGCCTTCGTGCTTTTTGGACGATATTTGGTCTCGCATGAAGTACAGACGTGTCCTCCTGAAGCTGAGCGGTGAAGCCTTGATGGGCGACAAACAGTTTGGCATTGACAACGGGCGATTGGCCCAATACGCGAACGAAGTCAAGGCCATTGTCGACAATGGCATTGAGTGTGCGATTGTCATTGGAGGCGGGAACATTTTCCGCGGTGTTCAGGCAGAGGAAGGAGGGATGGAGCGCACCCAGGGCGATTACATGGGAATGCTTGCGACGGTCATCAACGCGATGGCCTTGCAGAGTGCTTTGGAGGCTGCAGGAGTGGACACCCGGCTGCAAAGCGCCATCGAACTGAAGCAAATCGCCGAGCCATTCATCCGTCGCCGTGCGGTGCGTCACTTGGAAAAGGGCCGTGTGGTCATTTTTGGGGCGGGCACAGGGAATCCCTTCTTCACGACGGACTCTGCTGCATCGCTGCGGGCCGTGGAGATCGATGCGGATGTCATCTTGAAGGGAACCCGTGTGGACGGCATCTACACAGCCGACCCCGAGCGCGATCCGAATGCCGAGCGCTTCGACCGCATCACGTTCAGCGAAGTGTTCCAGCGCGGGCTCAAAGTCATGGACATGACGGCGTTCACGCTGTGCAACGAGAACAACTTGCCCATCGTGGTTTTTGACATGAACAAGCCTGGGAACTTGCAGCGCCTTGTGGAAGGTGAGCCCATCGGAACCGTGGTGGAGGCATAAATCGAATCGACATGAACGAAGAGATCACAATGGCGTTGGACGACGCCAAGGAAAAGATGAACAAGGCCATTGAGCGCTTGGAAGGAGAACTCAGCAAAATCCGAGCGGGCAAGGCCCACCCGTCGATGTTGGAATCCGTGCGCGTCGATTACTACGGCTCGATGACGCCCGTCAGCCAGGTGGCCAACGTGAACAGCACAGACGCCCGAACGCTGGTGGTGCAGCCTTGGGAAAAGGGCATGCTGGATCCCATTGCGACGGGCATCATCAACGCGAATTTGGGCCTCAATCCCATGAACAATGGGGAGGTGCTCATCATCAACGTGCCGCCCCTCACGGAGGAGCGTCGACGCGATTTGAGCAAGCGTGCGCGCTCCGAAGGCGAAGGTGCGCGCGTAGGCATTCGCAATGCCCGAAAGGACGCGAACGACTACCTGAAGGCCGCCAAAGACGACGGCATGAGTGAGGACGAACTCAAGAAGGGGGAACAGATGGTGCAGGATTTGACCAACAACTACACCGCCAAGGTGGAGGACGTCTTGGCTGCCAAGGAGGCGGACATCATGACCATTTGAGTCACAGACGTTCGCAACACACACACAAAAGGGCGGCCTCAAGGCGGCCCTTTGTGTTGTTTACGCCTTCCATTCTGCCGCCACGGCGCGGGCTTCTTGGTCAGAGGCAATCAGGTCGTCGAGTGACGGCTTGGCTTGGTGGTTGACCTTGGCGAGGGCGTGTTCCACAACACAGGGCAAATCGAGGAATTCGATGTCGTCACGCAAGAAGCGGGCGACGGCGATTTCGTTGGCTGCGTTCAACACGGCGGGGGCGTTGCCGCCTTGCCGCAGCGCCTCAAAGGCCAGGCCCAAATTGCGAAACGTCTCGATGTCGGGCTGCTCAAACGTCAAGGACGGATGGTCCATGAAATTGAAGCGCGGGAAATCATTCTTGAGACGACGCGGGTACGTCAATGCGTACTGGATGGGCAACTTCATGTCGGGCAATCCAAGTTGGGCCTTGATGCTTCCGTCTTCGAACTGCACGCAGCTGTGAACGATGCTCTGGGGGTGGACGACCACGTCGATTTGGTCGGGCGTGACGTCAAAGAGCCATTTGGCTTCTATCACCTCGAGCCCCTTGTTCATGAGTGAGGCGCTGTCAATGGTGATTTTGGCACCCATGTCCCAATTGGGATGCTTCAGGGCATCGGCCTTGGTCACGCCCGCAAGCGAGTCAAGGGCGCGGCCGCGGAAAGGACCTCCGGAGGCGGTCAGGATGACCTTCTCGACGGCATTGTGGAACTCGCCGGCAATGCACTGGTAAATGGCGCTGTGTTCAGAATCCACGGGGTGGATGTCCACGCCTTTGTGGCGCGCGGCGTTCATCACGATTTCGCCGGCGACCACGAGGGTCTCTTTGTTGGCGAGGGCGATGTGCTTGCCCGCATCAATGGCGCGAAGGGTGGGCTTGAGGCCTGCCGCGCCGACCATGGCCGTGAGGACCATGTCAATGCCGTCGACTTCGACCACTTGCTCGAGCGCTTCGGCGCCGCTGTACACCTTGATGCCGTCGTCGAACAAGGCGTCGTTGACTTCCTTCCACTTCGCGTCGTCCCCAATGACGACGACGTTGGGCTTGAATTCCTTGGCTTGGGCAATCAACAGGTCCGCATTGCGATGGGCGGAGAGCACCTCGACATGGAGGGCGTCGCGTTGGTCGCGAACGACGTCCAGGGCTTGCGTTCCGATGGAACCGGTGGAGCCCAGGATGGCAATGCCGCGCGTGGGCGCGCCGTTTTCGGGTTGACGCATCACAGGAATCCGAGTTCGAGTTTGGCTTCCTCACTCATCATGTCCTGGGTCCATGTGGGCTCAAACACGATGGTGACTTTGCACCCTTTGGCGCCATCCAACGAGGCGACCTTGTTCTCCACATCTTGCGGAAGGCTCTCGGCCACGGGACAATTGGGCGAGGTGAGGGTCATGTCGATGTGGATGAACCCGCTTTCCTTGACGTTGATCTCGTAGATCAAGCCCAACTCGTAAATGTCGACCGGGATTTCAGGGTCGAAAATCGTTTTGACGATGTCAATGACATCCTGTTCGGTTGGGATGGAAACGGCTTGGCTCATGAAGCGGGGTTTTCGACGCCGGAGTACCAAGCGCTGACGTCCTCAAGGCTAAGTGCCGGAATGTCCAATTTGTTCTTCTTGCGGAACCCGTTCAAACGCTGATGAACCTGGGTGGGTTTGGCATCGAGCACGTCCTGGAGGGTGGTGAATCCCGCAGCGACAAGGTGCTCAGCCCACGCCTCGGGAACCCCCAGGGCGCTGAAGTCGGCGTGTCCACCTGCGGTCTCGAAGGACTCGGGACGCATCTGAGGGAAGAAGAGGACCTCTTGGATGGACGTTTGGTTGGTCATCATCATGACCAAACGGTCGATGCCGATGCCAATGCCGCTGGTGGGGGGCATGCCGTATTCAAGCGCGCGCAAGAAGTCGTGGTCGATGAACATGGCTTCGTCGTCGCCGCGGTCGGCGAGTTTGAGTTGATCCTCGAAGCGCGCGCGCTGATCAAGGGGGTCGTTCAATTCCGAATAAGCATTGGCGACCTCTGTTCCGTTGATCATGAGCTCAAAACGTTCGGTGTAGCCAGGCTTGTCGCGGTGCGCCTTGGTGAGCGGCGACATGTCCGTGGGGTAATCCATGATGAATGTCGGCTGGATGTAGTGGTGCTCACACTTCTCGCCAAACAATTCGTCGATGAGCTTGCCGCGACCCATGGAGTCGTCGGTGTCGATGCCTTGGTCTTCACATGCCTTTCGAAGTCCAGCTTCGTCAAGCCCGTCGATGTCCACGCCGGTGTGCTCCAAGATGGCGTCGCGCATGGTCACGCGGGCGTAAGGAGGGGCGAAGTTGATGGTGTGCTCGCCGAGGGGCACCTCCGTGGCGCCGTGCACCGCTTGGGCGAGCTCCCCGAAGAGATTCTCCGTCGTCTCCATCATCCAGTGGTAGTCCTGGTAGGCGACGTACAATTCCAACACCGTGAACTCTGGGTTGTGGGTGCGGTCCATGCCTTCGTTGCGGAAGTTGCGGCTGAACTCGTACACGCCGTCGAAGCCACCCACGATGAGTCGTTTGAGGTAGAGCTCGTTGGCAATGCGCAGGTAGAGCGGGATGTCCAAGGCGTTGTGGTGCGTGATGAATGGACGCGCCGCCGCGCCGCCGGGGATGCTTTGAAGGACGGGCGTGTCCACTTCCATCCACCCCTTGGCGTCAAACACCTCGCGGATCTTGCGGATGATGGTGGAGCGTGCGACGAAGGTGTTTTTGACGTCGGGGTTCACGACCAAATCGACATACCGTTGGCGGTAGCGCAACTCGGGGTCGGTGAAGGCGTCGTGCACATTGCCGTCCTCGTCGGTCTTCACGGCTGGAAGGGGCCGGATGGCCTTGCTCAACACCGTGAGGGCGGTCACCTTCACCGAAGGCTCGCCGACTTGTGTTTTGAAGGTCTCCCCTTCGATGCCGATGAAATCCCCGCGGTCGAGGAGCTTCTTGAAGACGTCGTTGTACATGGACTTGTCTTCCCCAGGGCACAACTCGTCACGGTTCAAGTAAATCTGCATGGAGCCTTCGTGATCCTGCAATTCAGCGAAGGAGGCTTTGCCCATGATTCGACGGGACATGAGACGACCTGCAAGTTTGACCTTCACACCTTCCTCAAAATGTTCCTTGAGGGACGCACAATGGTGGGTCACAGGAAAGGCAGGGGCGGGATAGGGGTCGATGCCTCGTGCACGGAGCGCGTCCACTGAGGCGATGCGCTGACGTTCTTGTTCACTACGAATCATGTGTTCAAATGTACGGCGAGCGGGGGTGCAAAGGGGCACGATGGCACCCTAGGTTTGTGGTGTTCAACCGCAGGCAATGCGCACGAACACAAACGATTCTCCATGAAACGACAACCCCTCTCTCTCCTTTTGACGTGCGCCTTGAGCGCTTTGTTTGCGATGGATGCAATCGCGCAGTCGGCCATGACGGTGGACACCACCGCGTTGAAGCCTGCAGCTGTCACAGGCGGCTTCTCTGCAGTCACCCCTGAGTTGGCCCCACGGGCCTTGGCTGTCATTGGTGCGGAAGAAGCCGGGCAAACGGGCGCGCCCTCTTTGGCGGATGTCCTTGAAACGGTGCCCGGCATCGACGTCCGCTCACGCGGCCCGATCGGCATTCAAACGGATTTGAGTGTGCGTGGCGGCACCTTCGAACAGACCGCTTTGTGGGTGGACGGCGTGCGTTGGAGCGCGCCCCACACGGGCCACCATTTGATGGACTTGCCGGTGGACCCCGAGGATTTGTCCCGGGTTGAGGTGTTTCGCGGAGGCGCATCAAGCGCGCTTGGAACGGGCGCGATGACCGGGGCCGTGGCACTGACTGCGGGACCTGCCACGCAGGACGGAACGTTGCTGGTGGCAGAAAGCGGATCGAACGCGTGGATGCGGGCGAAAGTGACCCACGACTTTGGGTCTGACCTGAAGACGGCCACGGGCACTGTGGCGCGGCACCGCATTTCGGCGAGCCGCACAGGGACCAATGGCACCTTGGGCTCAGGCACCAACACCGATGCCTCCATTCTGCGCGCCCGTTATGCCGGTTGGTTGGCTGGCGACTGGGGGTCGTTGCGGACGAGCGTGGGGTATGCGGGCAAGGCGTTTGGCGCCCTCAACTTCTACACCTCCGCCTTCCCTTATCAGTACGAGGAAACCCAAACCATCCAAGGCCAAGCGGTCTACACCAAGGCGTGGGACAACCTCGCCATTGAAGCGGCCTTGCACCACCGGACTCACGTTGACGAATTCCAACTTTACCGCGAGCACGACGACTTCTACGTCCGCACGGATGACGGGTTCTTGGTGTTTGGGGTGGACACGGCCGCCAGCTGGTACAGCGCCCCCAACAACCACATCAGCCACACCACCGGTGGACGGTATGTGGCGCGCTACGCGTCCTCGCTGGGCGAGACCTTTGTGTCGGCCGACGTCCGTCGCGAATTCATCAAGAGCAATGTACTGGGCGTCGACAGCCTTGGCGACGAGGACCCAGAGTCGGCATACCAGTTGGGCGACGTTCGTTTGAACACGGACGTGGCGGTGGGACACCGCGCGGAGTGGGGTCGGTTTGCGTTGTCGGCCACGGCGGCATGGAACCTCAACTCGATGTTTGGGTCTCGCTTTGTGCCGGGTGCAGAACTTGCGTTGGACATGGCAGGAAATGGTTCGTCCATCTTGTTTGCGTCGGCCAACCGTTCCGTGCGTCACCCGTCTTACACGGACCTTTACTACCGCGTGGGCGGCGCCCAAGGCAGCCGCGAATTGCAATCGGAGTGGGCCGATCATTTGGAAGCTGGGGTCCGCTTGAGCTTGGGCAATGGCGGGGACTATGCCGTGCAGTTTGAGCAGGCGCTTTACCACCGTCAGGGGCATGACTTGATTGATTGGGCGCGACCCAACGGCAGCGACACGACCTTCGCCATCAACTTGCGCGAGGTGACGTTCACCGGGCTTGAAACAGTTGTCAATGTGATGCCCACTCGCGCCTTGAGCGGCGATTGGCAGGTGCGTTACGCGCGTTTGGGTTTCACGACGATGGAAGCGAGCGAGACGAGCGCGGGTTTTGAAAGCAACTACGTGTTGGATGGACTCAAGACCAAAATCGACGCCTCCATCGGCTTGAAAATGGTCGGGGATTTCCTCCTGGATGCGCGTTGGAGCCACCAAGACCGCCTTGGGGGTTACGTCAGTGGCGAAACGGGACAGGAGGTGGAGTACGCCCCGTTCTCCCTCGTGTCGTGGACGTTGAGCCGTCACTTTGCCGACGACGCCTGCCGCGCCTACGTGCGCATGGACAATGCGTTGAACCTTGACTATGTGGACTTGGGCAATGTGGCCCAGCCCGGGCGTTGGTTGCGTTTGGGCTTTGCGTACCAAATGAAGTGAGTCTGAACGACCTTTGAGTCATGACAGAGCCAAACATCTCCATGCGCCAACTCATTGAAGGGCTTGGTGCCCAAATGGCGGAAGCCCTGAAGGTTTCCGTGACGCGTGCGCCTTCCGATAGCAAGCCGTTCCGCGGCGTGGTGGTGTTGGGGATGGGAGGAAGCGGCATTGGAGGTGCGGTGCTTGCCGACATGGTTCGTGTCACGAGTCCGACGCCCGTTCTGGCCGTTTCAGATCAGGCACTGCCCGGTTGGGTGGACGCCGATTGCCTCGTGGTGGCGTCGAGCTACTCTGGCAACACGGAAGAGACGTTGGCGGCTTTGAATGAAGCCGAGCGTCGCGGATGCACATTGGCAGCGGTCACTTCGGGAGGGTCGCTTGGGGAGCGCGCGGAAAAGGGCGGATGGCCTGTGGTGAAGATGCCTGGTGGCAACCCGCCTCGCTCCCAGTTTGGCCGGTCCTTTTTGGGTCTTTGCGCCCTGTTGCATGCCTTCGAAGTGTTGCCTGCCGCGTCATGGGAAGCCCTGCAACAAGGCGTGGCGCAATTGGATGGGCCTTCTTGCGCAGAGCGCGGGGAGGCGTTGGCGCAAGCCGTGGAAGGCAAGAAGGTCTACCTCTACGGAGATACGCCGATGCGCGGCTTGCTCACGCGGTGGCGCCAGCAGCTGAACGAAAACAGCAAACTGCTCGCCAACGTGGAGGTGTTTCCAGAGATGAATCACAACGAATTGGTGGGTTGGGAGTCTGGCGACGAGGCCTGCGTGGCGGTGCTTCTCAGGACGCCCGACGACCATGCACGCACTCAGTTGCGCATGGACATCACAGCCAAGGTCTTCCAAGACCAAGGAGCCGATGTCATTGAGGTCGAACCCGATGGCGACACGTCTTGGGCGCGCCTGTTGGATGCGGTTTGGGTGGGCGATTGGATGTCGCTGGTTTTGGCGGAACGTGCCGACGTCGACCCCGTGGACATTCGGTTCATCGACCATTTGAAGAACACGCTCGCGGGTCAGGCATGATCAAAGAGGTGCGGGTGCGCGACTTGGGTCGCAAGGATTACAAGCCGAGTTGGGATCTTCAAGAGGAGATTTTTCAAGGCATGGTGAAGGCCAAAATCGCCCGACGCAACGCCGGATTGTCCACCACGGAGCCCGGACCGGAGGGCAACCACGATTTGGCGTTGCCCGCGTCGCAGATGCTGTGGGTGGAGCATCCACACGTCCTGACTTTGGGCAAGAGCGGTGCTGCGGCGAACGTCGTGGCGCCTCCCGAACGGTTGAAGGAACTCGGGGTGCAGTACTACCCCATCAACCGTGGTGGCGACATCACGTACCACGGCCCGGGACAGCTTGTGGGATACCCCATCTTGGACCTCGATCAATTCTTCACGGACATCCACAAATACCTCCGCTTTCTCGAGGAGGCGGTCATCCGGACGTGTGCCGAATACGGGGTGAAGGCCGGCCGGATCGAGGGCCTGACAGGCGTGTGGATCGATCCCGAGGCGGGTGCGGCGGCACGGAAGATTTGCGCGTTTGGGGTCAAGTGCAGCCGATGGGTGACCATGCACGGGTTGGCGCTGAACGTGAACACAGATTTGGACTTCTTCAACCTCATCGTGCCTTGCGGCATCTCCGACCGCGGCGTCACATCCCTGGCGCGCGAAACAGGGTCTCCAGTGAACATGGAGGAGGTCAAAGGTCACATGACGCGGCACCTGGCAGCGTTGTTTGAATGGCGTGAAGTGCATTGAGGCCAATGTGCCGACCTTGCGTCTGAAATCGATCTGATGAGAAACGTTGTTCGCATTCTGGGAGGGACCTTGTTGGCAGTCGTCGCCTTGTCTTATCTGACCAATCACGATTACCTGTGGGGTGGCATCCGTGAAACGTGGTTGCGTGGTTGGGAAAATGCCCAAATCGACGACCTCGACTACCGCGAACACGTCCGTACCATCCCCGCGTCCTCCAACCCCCAACCTTGGCCCGAAGGTCCGATGTGGGGCAAGGCTGTCCTCTCCGAGAAGGCCCTTGCATGGCACGAGGAAAACAAGTCTGCGAGCTTCTTGGTCATCCAACACGACAGTTTGGTGCACGAATCGTATTTCCGCGGACACGACGCCACGACCCTGACCAACTCATTTTCGATGGTGAAGTCCATCACGGCCATGGCCGTGGGCATGGCCGTGGGCCAGGGGCTGGTGGACGAACAAGAGGCGCTGGCCACGTACATCCCTCGTTTTGCCGAAGGCATGGACGCCGGGCTGACGGTGCAAGAGGTCCTGCACATGCGCAGCCGCATTCCGTTTGGAGAGAGCTACAAGGACCCCTTTGGCTTCCAAGCCAAGGCCTATTACCGCGACGACAACCGGACCCTGCTCGAGCCGTATCGCGTGACGGGCGAACCGGGCACCTTGTTTGAATACCAGGGAGGCAACACCATGTTGCTTGCTGAGATGCTCGACGCGGTAAGGGAAGGCAACCTGAGCATGGACATCTCCAACGGCCTGTGGGAGCAAATGGGGGCCGAGCACGATGCGTTTTGGGGGTTGGATGGCGACCCTGGTGACGGCGGCGTCGAGCGGGCGTTTGCGCAGTACTATGCCACAACCCGGGACTATGCGCGGTTTGGGCAGCTGCTCTTGGATACGGGCGCGTGGAAGGGAGCGCAACTTCTGGACAAGGCGTTTGTAACCCGCATGGTCACGCCACAACACCGCCTGACAGAAGAGGTCGATGCGGATTTTTACGGCTATCATCTTTGGTTGGGTCACACCGACGACGGCCATGACTTCTTCATGATGGAGGGTCTGCGAGGCCAAATGATCATCGCCGTACCCGACTTTGACCTTGTGGTGGTGCGCACGGGCTACCGCAAATCCAAAGCGAAGAAGCGTCATCTGCCTGTGGCGTCGTACGAGGTCATCGCCATGGCCCGTGCCCTTCTTTGAAGTCAGCCGGGGCAAGGCCTGACATAAGTTCACTCGTTTATAAACGGAAAACCCACGCTTGCAAACAGGGGCATTTGACAAGGCATCTCCCTCTTTTTCTTGGGAAGAAACCTCATCAAACATGCTTCGACAACTTCATGCATTGGTGGTGGATGACGAGCCCCACTGCCGCGATCTGCTTTGCCGCCAGCTCGAACGTACCTGTCCTTCCATTTCCGTGATGCAAACTGCAACAGGTTCCAAAGAGGCCGAGCGAATGATCAAGGATTTGGCGCCAGATGTGGTGTTCATGGACATCCACATGCCGCATCGGTCGGGATTGGAGCTCCTGGATTCCTTGTCCGACCGAGATTTTTATTTGGTGTTCACCACAGCGTACGACCGCTATGCTGTGGAGGCACTGAGAAAGCAAGCCTTTGACTACCTCTTGAAACCCATCAATCGAGACGATTTGCAAGCGTGCACGCGGCGCATTTTGTTGCATTTCTATCATCAACGCACCTCGGGCATGGGGGTGCTCCCACCGGCCACCAGAAGGCTCGAGATCCTCACTTCAGGGAAAAGGCACTTTGTGAGGCACAAAGACATCGTCCACGTGGAGGCTGAGGGCAGCTACACCACCTTGCACCTGTCGAACGGTCGTCGCATCACCATGAGCAAGAACCTCAAGCGGGTGGAAGAAATGTTGAACAACGAGATGTTTTTCAGACCGCACAACAGCCATCTGGTGCAGCTTCATCGGGTGGAAGCATGCAATTATCGAGACAACACGGTGGTGCTGGACACGGGGGCCATCGTCCCGATGGCGGTGCGAAAGCGGGAGGCTCTGAAGCAACGGTTGGCCTTGCTCATGTCGGCGTAAGTGAAAAGGGGTTGACGTGCGGGCTATCTTTGCCGCCATGTCTCAAAGCCTTCCTGACATTCGATCCCTTTCACAAACGGAGCTGACCCAAGCCCTTGTGGAGATGGGCGAGAAGCCCTTTCGGACCAAGCAGGTGTCCGAGTGGCTTTGGACGCATGCGGCGGGCTCTTTTGAGGACATGACATCCTTGGGCAAAGGCTTGCGATCCAAGCTGGCAGAGTCGTTTTCACTCAGCCGCATCGATCAGGTGGAAGCGCAGCACAGCAAGGACGGTACGGTCAAGTGCGCCTTCCAAATCGACGGGGACGCTCACCGCGTGGTCGAGGGGGTGTTGATCCCTACCACCAAGCGACTCACGGCATGCATCAGCTCGCAAGTGGGATGCAGTTTGGCCTGCAAGTTTTGCGCCACGGGACGCCTCAAGCTGCTCAAAAACCTCACGGCTGGGGAGATGTACGACCAAGTGGAGATGCTCAACAGGCTCGCACACCAGCAACACGGCAAAGGCTTGTCCAACATCGTGTACATGGGAATGGGCGAGCCGTTGCTCAATTACCGGAACGTGATTGAATCCGTGGAGCGCATCACCGGCACCCCGGGTTTGGCCATGTCTCCCAAGCGCATCACGGTGTCGACGGCAGGGATTGCCAAGGCGATCAAGCGATTGGGTGACGACGAGGTCAAGTTCAACTTGGCGCTCAGCTTGCACGCGGCCAACGACGCCAAACGAAACCACATCATGGCCATCAACGAGACCAACAATTTGGCGGTCTTGGCCGAGGCGTTGCGTCATTTTGTGGACAAAACGGGCACACGCCCCACCTTCGAGTTCATTGTCTTCAAGGATTTCAACGACAGCTTGGACGACGCCCGTGAGTTGGCGCAGTTCTGCAAACACATCCCGTGCAAAATCAACTTGATTGAGTACAATCCCATCGACAACGGGGAGTTTCAGCAAACCACGCCGGAGCGCTTGGACGGATTTCTATCGTTGCTTGAAGACCGCAACCTGATTGTCAACGTTCGCCGTTCGAGGGGCAAGGACATCGACGCAGCATGTGGGCAATTGGCCAACAAGAACGCTGCGGGAGAGGAAGCACCAAGAAAAGTGATCAGTCCAGCTTGAGCACTGCCAGGAAGGCGGATTGAGGGACTTCGACGGTGCCGATTTGACGCATCCGCTTCTTTCCCTTCTTCTGCTTTTCCAAGAGCTTCCGCTTCCGAGTGATGTCACCACCGTAGCACTTGGCCGTGACATCTTTCCGAACGGCGGAGATGGTTTCACGGGCAATGATTTTCGCGCCAATGGCCGCTTGGAGCGCAATCATGAATTGCTGTCGAGGGATGAGCTCCTTCAGCTTGATGCAGATTTTCTTGCCGAGGGTGTGTGCGTGGTCGCGGTGGATCAACGCGCTCAGGGCGTCCACTTGGTCGCCGTTGAGGAGAATGTCCATCTTGACGAGGTTGCTCTGCTTGTAGCCGTCAGGGAAGTAGTCGAAGGACGCATACCCCCGCGAGATGGTCTTGAGCTTGTCGTAGAAGTCAAACACGATTTCTCCAAGAGGCATGCTGAAGGTGAGTTCCACGCGGTCGGAGGTCAGGTAGACCTGGTTGGACAGGATGCCGCGTTTTTCAATGCACAGGCTCATCACGGGGCCGACGTATTCGCTTTTGGTGATGATTTGGGCTTTGATGAAAGGCTCTTCGACGTAGTCGAGGTGATTCGCGTCTGGGAGGTCGCTCGGGTTCATGATCTCGAGCTTCTCGCCTTTTTTGGTGTAGGCCTTGTACCCCACGTTGGGAACGGTGGTGATGACGGTCATGTTGAACTCGCGCTCGAGGCGTTCTTGGATGATCTCCATGTGCAACATGCCGAGGAATCCGCACCGAAAACCAAACCCGAGTGCAGCTGAGCTCTCGGGCTCAAACACCAAAGAGGCGTCGTTCAATTGCAACTTTTCCATGGAGGCGCGAAGCTCCTCGTAGTCTTCGGTGTCGACGGGGTAAATGCCGGCAAATACCATGGGTTTGACGTCCTCAAACCCTTTGACAGCCACGTCACAAGGGCGTTCCTTCGTTGTCAGGGTGTCGCCCACCTTGACTTCTTTGGCGTTTTTGATGCCTGAGATGATGTAGCCTACGTCTCCGGCAGAGAGTTGTTTTCTCGGCATGAGGTCGAGGCCAAGGCACCCGATTTCATCGGCGATGTATTCCTTTCCAGTCGCCACAAATTTCACGCGATCCCCTTTGTTAATGGTGCCATTCAAGACGCGGAAATACGCAATGATGCCTCGGAAGCTGTTGAAGACCGAGTCGAAAATCATGGCCTGGAGCGGCTCACTGGCGTCGCCCTTTGGAGCGGGCACCCGGTCGACGATGGCTTCAAGGATGCCGTCCACGCCAAGGCCTGTCTTGCCAGAGGCGGGCAAGATGTCTTCCATGTTGCAGCCAATGAGGTCCACAATTTGTTCGCCGACGACTTCGGGGTCCGCAGAATCCAAGTCCATTTTGTTCAGGACGGGGATGATCTCGAGGTCGTGTTCGAGGGCGAGATAGAGGTTGCTGATGGTTTGGGCTTCGATGCCTTGGGTGGCATCCACAATCAGCAGGGCACCTTCACAGGCGGCGATGGAGCGGGACACTTCGTAGCTGAAGTCCACGTGACCCGGGGTGTCGATGAGGTTCAAGATGTACTCCTCGCCGTCCTTTCCCGTGTACTCCATTTGGATGGCGTGGCTTTTGATTGTGATGCCGCGCTCGCGCTCGAGGTCCATGTCGTCGAGCGTTTGTTCTTGCAATTCTCGGTCCGAAATGGTGCCCGTCGTCTGCAACAGGCGATCGGCCAAGGTGCTTTTACCATGGTCGATGTGGGCGATGATGCAAAAGTTGCGCGTGTTTTTCATGTCCAAAAGTTCCGTTGATGTCGGACAACCTGGCGCACTTCAGGGCACCGATTGCACGTGCAAAGGTACTTCGGGATTCTGCCCTGTCCGACTTTCTTATCTTAGCGCGCCTGACCCCACGCAACGTTGTCACGACCCCGTCGCGTTCTGTTCACAACCTACTGCCTGAATCCATGATCCGAATCGCATTCTCCTTTGCCGCATTGTCGACCTCTTTGCTGCTTGTCTTGTGCGCTGGACCGACATCCGCGCAAGTCGCATTCGACGAGTCTCGCACAGCCAAGCAAATCATCGACGGCTACTCCTCGTTTGAGAAGGCCGTGCTGAACATGACCCGTGAAGAATGGTCCGTGGTGAGGGAATGGGAAGATTTCGACGAGGAGCGCTATCTCACGTTCCTTCGAGAGTACCACGACAGTTTCGATGGCGTGCGCGAAGCCAACAAAGAAATGCGCCTCCAAAAAATCTTGCAAAACGACGCATGCGGTTGTTGGGTAGAGCCAGACGATTCGTACACCACCATGGTGCCTCCTCCAGGTTTGGGCGGCTTGGGTCCCAATGAGATGGCGTGGGAGAACCAAGGGGGCGCAGGTTGGAACGTGGATTGTTCATCGGCGCCCATTGCGGTAAGCAACCAGACCGACCCTTGGACCTTTGACTTGTATGGGGACACCTATGAGTTTTTCTACATCAATTCAAAAGGACAAATCTCATTTGGGGGGGATGTCATCGATTGGACACCCACGGGCTTTCCTGCCGCGGAGTACAATCAGATTGCGGGATTCTGGCAAGACACCGACATCCGTTCGGTGGGTGAAATCAAGTGGAAGAAGACACAGGACGCGGTCTACGTGAATTTCATCGACGTGGGTTACTACAACAACCAAGACGACCTGACCAACAGCTTCCAAATCATCATCACCTACCCCGAAAGTGGCATCTTGCCAGACGGCAACAATGCGCAGGTGTGCTACCTCGACATGAATTGGTCCCACGGGGACGTGGGGGGATCTGGAGGGTGTTGCGGCACCGATCCTGGCGTGACGGGGGCGGATGGCGAGTCCACCAACCCCCAGCTCGATGCGAGCCCACACGTGCAGTTTGGCCGATTCAACTTGCCCGACGACACGTACAACGGTCCTTACGGCATTGGGGAAGGCAATGACGATGGCATTAACTGGTTGGATTACAAGTTCTTCAACATCAACACGGCGCTGCTGAACAACAACCTGAACCCCGTCCCTACCGCAAACTTGGGGTGCGACACCATCTCCCTTTGCTTGGGCCAAACGACCTCCTTGAATGTCGAATTCCTCGGCCCTGAGCCAAGTCAAACCGTGGCCTTGGTGATCAACCAAGACCTGGCTGGGGAGTGTTTCATTGACAACGAATCGACGTCCAACGGCGGAACGGCCACGTACGCAGGGACGTTTGTGGCGGAGAGCCCGGGAGTCAGCACCGTTTCGATGGAGGCCACGGACAGCGACGGTGCGGTGACCACGGTGGACATCGTCATCAATGTGCTTGACATCGTTCCTCCTTCCATCGAAGTCGCTTCGGCAACCGGAGAATTTGGCATCTGCGCAGGTTCAGAACTGGATGTGACTGCCACCTCGGTGGATGGCCAGGAGCCGGTGTCTACCTGGAGTTGGAATTTGAACGCCAACTTTTGGGATGAAAACGAAGCCACCATTCCTTTTGGCGGGACGTTTGTGGTCACCGGCGAGACCGAAGGAGGTTGTGTGGTGAAAGAGGTGTTCGAGGTGTTCCAGACACCGTTTTACCTGCCCACCGTGGAAGGCACACTTCAAGCGGTGTGCCCCGGCGATTCAGCCTTTGTGGAAGTCATCCCTGACGACGACGAGAACTTTGTGGGCTACACTTGGGTAGGGGATTGGAATGGAGGAGGAGGAGAGGTTTTGGACGACCAAGGGTCGGGTGCCTGGTTGACGGCTGGAACCTACCAAGTCACGGTGCAAGACGAGGGCGGCTGTGAAGGCAAGCGCACGTTCATTCTGTCGCCTACGGCATCCACGATTCCCGAATACACCGTCGACGCACTTTGCGGAGAGTCGGCCTTCGACACGATTTCCTTTGAAGGCGGCTATGCTTCGCCTGCAGAAGGATTTGTACAGCTGCAGCTCTCCAGTTCCATCAACGGCTGGGACGGTTCTTTTTTGAACATTGACATCATCCACGAAGACGGAACGACCACCAACTCCACGGTGACGTTGCCTTCAGGCGGATTTGCCAACGTCAATGACGTGCCGGAGTTGGCCATTGTCTATGGCGACAGCATCGAAGTCACGTTTGTCAGCAGCAACCCCGACAACGACCAGTATCTCAGCTTTGACATGTTCAATTGCGTGAACAACTGCATCAGCAACCCCGATGCGTGCTCTTCGTTCAATGACCTGGCCACAGGGGTGGTGTTCTATGGTCCAGCCCTGTGTGAGGTTCAGCCTGCTTTGGGAACATGGTCAGAGGCGTCCGGCCTTGGCAACAACAGTTTCAGTGTGACCGACCAATTCAACACCACGTGGTCTGCCACCGAATACGGCATGTACGAGTTGTGCTTCAGCGAAGAGGAGTGCGGCACAGAGACCTGCTTCGACGTGGAGGTCAACTTGCCACCGACCTTGGCGTTTGACGGGGACAGTTTGGTGTTCGCTTGTGATGCTGTGGACGATTTGTCCCTTGAGTTGGAGGTGATTGTCACAGACCCCGCCGGTGTGGCCACGGTCAACTGGCCCTTCCCTGGGAACGACAACGTGCTCGAGAACGAATACACGTTCAGTCAGTACGCGACCGGCATTTACGAAGTGACAGCCACCAACGGTTGTGGCGAGGCGCAGGACCAAGTGGTGTACACAGCCATTCCGGAGCCTGTTCTGGAGAACGATTACCTCTGTGGCGAAGGCGCCACCCTTGAATTGGATCCCATTGCAGGAGACCAAAACACCGATTTGGAGTACGGCTGGACCTACAACGGCAACGACGTGGACGATGTCAACGACAACGAATGGGAAGTGGACGCGACCGGCTCGTACTGTGTGACGGTGCCCGACGAGGGGTGTCCCAACAACTTTGACAACACCGATTGTGCGTTCATTGACATTGTCACCGCCATTGACATTGACGTGTTCCTCGGGGGGTCCATCACCGATTGCGACGGAGGCGGCATTGAGCCAGGAGAGGACGCAAACTTGGGGGTGAACCCCGCCTTTGCAGCCAACTATGCAGACTACACCATCACGTGGCCGGACGGCACGGCCACGACGGTGGACGACAACTTCGAGTGGGTCATTCCCGAGGAGTCTGAGCTGAACGGAACCCAAATTTGCGTGACCATCGAGGACCCGTACGGCTGCGAGCCGCAAGAGGCGTGCGGCCTGATTTTCATTGGCGACGACCCCACCTGGGAACCCTTGCCGGTGTACGAGGGGGTGCGCGCACTTTGTCCAGGACAGCCTGAGACCTTCGATTTGAACGCGAACTTCAATGGGCCTCCTTACAGCAACTACTCGTGGACGGTGCAGTGTACGGACACCCTTGTGGAGTTCCCATTCCAAAACGTCGCGGACCTCGTGGGCGAGATGTTCCCGCCGAGTTGCTGGGGTTACGATTTGACGCTTTTGGCCCAAATCTCCAACCCATGCCTCCCTCAAGGCCTCCAGCACGAATTCGATGTCATTGTCGAGCAATGCGAAATTTTGCCACCCAACGTGTTCACCCCACGCGACGGAAACAACCAAAACAACGGCTTCCACATCATGGGGCTGGACCCCTGGGAGGACGATCCCGAGGGCGTGTTGGTGCGTGTCTTTGACCGCTGGGGAAACATGGTCTACGAGAATCCTGAGTACCGCAATGCCCAGCCTTGGTATGGCGATGACAGCGCGGAGGGGGTGTACTTCTACACCATCTTGTTGCCCAACGGGGAAGAATTCACCGGCACGGTGAACATCTTCCGTTCGCGCTGACACGGTGGCCAAAACCAAGAAGCGGTTCGTCTGCACTGAATGTGGACATGCCCACCCCCAATGGGTCGGGCAATGCAACAACTGCAAGGCTTGGAACACCCTGACGGAGGAGTCTGTTGCGCCCGTGTCCCAGCGTGCTGCGCGCACGGGAATGGCGCAACTTCAAACGCCTCAAGTCCGGCCTTTGGTGGACGTGAGCGTCTCTGAATTGCCACGACTGGACATGGGAGACAAGGAGTTGAATCGCGTCCTTGGCGGGGGTTCTGTTCCAGGTGGCGTGGTGTTGCTTGGAGGTGAACCGGGAATCGGAAAGTCCACCTTGATGTTGCAGGTGGCTCTGGCGGTAGGAAACACCGGTGCCAAAGTCCTATATGTGAGCGGAGAGGAAAGCGCAGAACAAGTTCGAATGCGGGCCAATCGCTTGGGCACCATCTCGCCTTCGGTGTTGATTTTCCCGCAAACCCAGGTGCCGGCCGTGCTCGACGCCTTGCGTGCAGAGAAGCCGGCCTTGGTGGTCGTGGACTCGGTCCAAACGTTGGACTTGCCCGACCAAGATGGCGTTCCGGGCTCCGTGGGTCAGATCCGCGAATCCTCTGCGGCCTTGACGGCCTGGTCCAAATCCACGGGAACCCCCTTGTTCATGGTGGGTCACATCACCAAGGAGGGATCTTTGGCGGGCCCCAAGGTGTTGGAGCACATGGTGGACGTGGTGTTGCAGTTTGAAGGCGACCGCAATCACGCATACCGCATGTTGCGTGCGGCCAAAAATCGTTTTGGCACCACGGCCGAACTCGGCATTTATGAGATGGCCGGAGACGGTTTGTCGGCAGTGGACCACCCGAGTGAGGTCCTGCTTGGAGAGCGAGGAGATGCCAGCAGCGGGTCGGCAGTGGCCGTGTCGTTGCAGGGTGCCCGTCCGCTCCTCGTGGAGATTCAGGCCCTCGTCAGCACTGCCGTCTATGGCACGCCTCAGCGCTCGGGCACGGGGTTTGACTTGCGTCGCCTCAACATGCTTCTGGCCGTGTTGGAGAAACGCTGTGGCTTCAAACTTGCGCAGTTTGACGTGTTTTTGAACTTGGCCGGAGGCTTGAAAATTCAGGATCCAGCCAACGACTTGGCGGTGGTGGCGGCGATTTTGAGCTCGAGCTTGGACCTGCCCCTCGACAACCGCACCTGTTTCGCGGGGGAGGTGGGATTGAACGGAGAAATTCGTCCCGTGGCGCGCTTGGAGCAGCGCATGGCCGAGGCGTCGAGGTTGGGCATGGAACGCATGTTGATTTCAGGCCATGGCAAGCCACCCAAATCGCCGAAGGGCCTGACCGTGGTGCCGGTCAAGCGCGTCAATGAAGTGCAGCGGGTGATTTTTTGACGTTCAACGCCTCATTCGGCCGACCCCAGCACCACCACGTATTCTCCACGGGGAGGGTGTTGCTGGAGGTGGTCTTTCAATTCAAGCACCGTGCCGCGCAGGGTCTCTTCATGCAGCTTGGAGATCTCTCGGCTCAAACTCACCGGCCGCTCACCGGCCCCGAGTTGGTCGAGTTGGTCCAGGAGTTTGGCCACGCGATGCGGGCTTTCGTAAAGCACCACGGTGCAGGGCATCTCGAGCAGGGCCGTCAAGCGCTTTTGACGTCCTTTTTTGTGCGGCAGGAAGCCCTCAAAGTAGAACCGGTCGCAGGGAAGGCCTGAGGTCACCAGGGCGGGCACAAATGCGGTCGCACCCGGCAAACACTCGACGGCCACACCTGCCTCGACGCACGCGCGCACGAGCAAGAAACCAGGATCGGAAATGCCAGGCGTACCGGCATCGGAGCAGAGCGCAAAGGTCATTCCCGCGCGCAGCTGTTCAACAACGCCTTCAAGGGCGCGGTGTTCGTTGTGCTGGTGAAACGCTTTGAGGGGCGTTTCCACCCCAAAGTGCCGGAGCAACTTCCCTGTGGTTCGGGTGTCTTCCGCCAGCACGACAGAGACCTCTTTCAGCACGTCGAGCGCGCGCGGAGTCATGTCGCCGAGGTTGCCCACGGGTGTCGGGACAACGATGAGCTTGCCCCCGCTCATGAGACGAACGTGCGCATGATGCGTTTGGCAAACGATTCGCTCAGCGCTTCCACCTCTTGGTCTTCCCCGCTGGGGGACAAGGCTTCTTGGAACAGGGCAAACGCCTCATCCTGGGTGGACGCCCGAGAAAGCTTTTCCAACAGGGTGCTGAAGACGTCTTCTTCGCCTGAAAACAACACGCTGGTGAACTGGGCTCGATCCAAGATGCTCATGCCTTCCGCGACAGAGGACAGCGGTTGCAAGGCCAGTTTTTCGGCCAAGGTGAGCTCGCCAATGGAGGACAAGAGGTCCACCTGCGATTCGGAGGCCGACGGCGTGTCTCCGCGTTCCTCCGGGGTCAGCAGTCGGTTGACGGGCGCTTCCGTGGGCGTTCCGTCCCAAGCGGGCGCGTCGTCTTGCGCGCTCGAGGCTTCGACGGCCTCGGTCGTGTCATCAAGGCGTGGCGCCTGAAGTGCTTTTCGAATCACGGCTCCCTCATGGAGCGCCCGGGTGGCTTCGTCAAAGGCGGACACCAAGTCATCCGTCCAACCTTCTTGCCTCGCCGTGTCGAGGATTTCTTGACACCGGACGAGCTGGGCTTGGACAGAATGAAAATCCAGAGGTTCCATGGTTTTAAAGATAATCTTCGTCGTCGGGGTTGAACAAGTTGTTGGCGTCTTTGCCCTTGCCCTTGTTTCGCCGGTTGAGGAGCGGGGGTTTGGCCTTGGATTCTTCGTCACTTGATGTGGTTGGGGAAGCGGGAGTGGTCGAGGTTTCTTCTTTTGCCGAAGAGGCACCCGCAGCATCTTCCTTGTCTCCCCTGCGCGTCTTCAAGGCCTCCTTCAATCGCGCTTTTTCCGCTTGGATGGCCTGGCGTCGACGGGCTTTGGCGGCGTCGCGGTCGTATTCATATTCCGGCGCTTCCACCTGCCCAAACATGCGCAAAAAGAATTGGTTGCCCAGCCCATCGTCCTCCATCTCACCAAAGGCATCAGAGGCGCCCGCCCTGAGGTCCCGAAGGGCGAAGCCAAGGGTGTAGTCGATGTTGGAATCAAAGTCATACGCGCCTTCGATGGCCACATTCATGGCAGAGGATTCAATGACTGTCATCGGCAGCCACACCTCCTCGCCGCGCACGTCGATGCGCTGGCTGACGGGTTCAAACGCCACGTCTTGGAGCCGATTTCTCAAGTCGTCGGGATCGACAAGGGGCGCCATAAGCCGGTGGCCCTCGAGGTAATCGGCCACCTCCTCAAACACCTCCAGGCCTGTCAGGCGGGCGTGGTTCAACGTGGTTTGAAGGCTTGCGGTGAGGTCTTCGGCATGCCAGGAGCCGTCAAGCCCCCAGGACATGGCCAAATGGCCGGCTGTGGACACGGCTCCGCCAAGGTGGTCGTGTCGCAACAGGCTTTGCCCAAAATTGTTGTACGTCGCAAACAGCTTGGGCATGGAGAGGTCGTCTGCCGTGCCACGCAGGGTCAGTTGCCAACCGGCACGCCCGGGCGCCAGCGCCCCTTCGACATGGGCGTGACCTTCGAGGCCTTCCACCCGGGCGCTTTGAATCGTCCACCGGGTGTGTTGAATTTTGGTCGTGGCGTCGAGGTTCCTGCATTGCAAGGCGTCCCATTCAAGGACGTCGGATTGAATGGCGAGGTTCAATTCGGATCCTGCAGGGAGAAGCAGGGCTTCCTCGGAGGGGCTTCGGTCCAAGTGCCCCCACCACGTCAATACGGATGCGACGTCGATGGACTGGGCGTCGACAGCGACCTTGCCCTTGAGAGGTCCTTCATCGATCAAAGCAGGCCAACTCAAGGCACGCACCGAGAGGTCGCCCACGTTTCCTGCCCACGAAATGTGCAAGGAATCGGTGGCAACGTGCTTGGCATCGAACCGCAACTCTCGCGCCTCCACCATGTACGGCTGGCCATCGAGTTTGCCGGTGATTTGGGAAAGTGCCAAGGTGCCCAAAGGCGAAAAGGTGTTGCGCGCCACGTCCCAAATCACAGAACCCTTGGCCGTGGCGGTGCCCGACACCGGGAGCACGGAGGTCAGGCTTTGGGACAAGTGAGGAACCCACGCCTCCCATGGGGTGGATGCATCCAATTCCAAGGTGCCTGCGATTTGGCGTCGTTGCGCGGACTCGGGTTGAATGCGCCCTTCAAAGGACCACCCCGTTCCGCGCGCCTCCGCCTGTTTGACAGCCCATCGCCATGCGCCCCGTTCGTAGACCACTTCCCCAGCCCCTCCACATACCCCTTGGACCGCCATGGTCAGTCCCGTCAGGCTGGGTGCAATTTGGAAGGCTTCGACTGCTGTGGACCAAGAAGCTTGGATGCGATTGGGGCTCAGATTGGCGTCCAAGGCGACTTCGTGGTCGAGTTCGATTTGACCTTGCCAAGGAGGGGTGGTCAGCAACCGTTCAAGGCCGTGCTGGGTGACGTGTGGGGCTTGGATGCGCGCCTGCCAATCCCGTTCGTCGAGAACCGTGAGCGCGAGGTCCAGTTCCATGCCAGCGGCCTCGAGTTCCCCGACCATGGCCCATGCCCCTGTTTCGGTTGGATTCACCGTTCCTGAACCGGAGAGGGCCACGGGCTGAAGCTCAGGAATGGCCTCCGTGCGGACTTCGGTCAAATCGAGGGTCCAAGAGAAGGACGACGTCGAAGGGTCCACCTCGACTTCGGCACGACGGACGTGCATGGCGGCCCTGACATCGTGGTCCAAGTTCAAGGAGACTGCCACATCATGCAGCTTCACCACAGACAGGGAGACCTCTTTGTCGGCAGGTTCCTCTGACGCGACGAGCAGTTCTTCGAGGTTCCATTTCCCATTTGCATCTTGAGCGAGGAGCAAGCGCCCGCCTTCCACGGTGACCGCGTGAATGACGGGCGACGCCCCCAGCAAGCTCCACACATCGAGTTCGAGGCCAATGCGTTCTGCGCGAATCAGCGTGTCTTGGGCGGCATTGGTGAGTGCGATTTGGCCCAAATCCACACTCACGTCAGGGAATCCATTCCACCAAGACAAGGTGATGTCGGCCACGTCAAGGTCTCCTTGAAGCCGCGTATTCACCGCTTCGACGGCTTGTGCCTTCCAAGACGCTCCGCGCAGGGACACGAGCAAGGCCATCGCCACGCCCAGCAAGGCGGGAAGGACCAACACCAAGAGCAAGGTGCGGCGCCGGAGAGAGGGTGAACGGTTCGGGTCCATCGTGAAGTTTAAAATTCGCGCGTCAACGGAGTGCAGATGCAACGGTTGATGGCCTTCTGTCCACACCTTGTCGTGCACACCCTTCGAGGGAACGCATTCCTGTCCATCTTTGTCTCATGGACAAGCGAACGTTTCTTAAAGTCACTGGCGCAGCTGGTGCAGGGTTGGTGCTCACACCTTGGCTTGGTTGTGCGCCAGGGTCATCCGAAGGCCAAACGCCGGCCTCCCCCACGACCACCTTCGGCCCCAACACGTTCAGCCTTCCTGAGCTCGGTTTCTCGGTTGAGGCGTTGGCCCCTGCCATTGACGCCGCGACCATGGACATCCACCACGGCAAACACCATGCAGGGTATGTCCGCAAGCTCAATGCCGCCCTGGATGGGTCCACGCTCGCAGGCGACGGCAGCCTCGAGTCCCTGCTCGGTTTGGTGTCTCCGGACAACGCCGCGCTTCGCAACAACGGCGGCGGGCATTACAACCACACCCTGTATTGGGAAGTCCTTCGTCCGGGAGGTCCTTCAGCCCCCGAAGGTGACCTCGCGGCATTGATTGCCCGTGATTTGGGCGGTGTCGAAGCGTTCGCGACGGCGTTTGCCAAGGCTGGGGCCACCCAGTTTGGGAGCGGCTGGGCATGGCTCATGGTCAACGCCGAGGGCAAGTTGGAAGTCACCAGCACACCCAACCAGGACAACCCCCTGATGACCCAATGCGTGTCGCGCACAGGCACGCCCATCCTCGGCATGGACGTTTGGGAACATGCCTACTACCTCAACTACCAAAACCGCCGCAAGGACTACATCCAAGCCTTCTTGAGCTTGGTCAATTGGGAGGCGGTATCTGCCCGGTTGGAGGGTGCCCTCGGCCAGGTTCGCTGACCTCTCGCGTCAGGGCGCATCGTTGGCCCGAGGTTCCGTCACCCGTGTGTAGGTGACCAACTCGGTGCTTCCTTCGCGCAGAAGGGCGCGGAATTGTCGCGTGTTTTTGGGGTTAAGCTGCACTTCCTTCAGGCGTTTTTCGGGATCGTCTTTTCGGTAGACCCTGAGCATGCGGTCCGCCCCGATGGCGGTTTCCCAGGTTTCGATGGCACCGTCTTGTTTGGGGTCAAACGCCCGAACCTCCAGTTGGTCTCCTCGGCGCTGGGCCACCACCACCGAGTAGCGGTCGCTGTCTTCTTGCGGGAAGCTGAGGATGCGCTTCCGTCCCAAGCGCTTCAACACCATGTCTTCGCCCACCAAAAATTCGTCCCCGGCCCCCAACCCACGGATGCGGTCCTTTTCGACCACCAACATTTCATCGTCTCCTGCAGCTTCCGCACCTTGGACATGAGACGTCCACGTGCCTTCCCAAGAAGACGGAAAGTGATTCAGTTCACGCCGGTTTTCCGGCATGGGTTCAGGAAACGTCACATCCACACATCCCGTGAAAGACACCAACAAGGTGCCCGCGAGCAAAGCCAAAAACGAACGAGAAGTCATCCAATGGGGGTTTACCCAAAGATGAGCGCGAGCAGGCCCGCAACCAAGCAGTACGCTCCAAAACCTGCCAAATTGCTGCGCTTCACCAGCCGGATCATCCACGTGCAGGCCGCCCAACCGCTGACAAAGGCGGCCAGTGTACCCACGATGTAGCCCGTCCAAGGACCTGTCGCTGCCAGGGCGGGCGCTTCCATGAGGTCTTTCAAGGTGAGCAACGTGGCGCCACCGATGGGGATGAGTGCCATGAGGAAGGAAAATCGGGCGGCTTCTTCGCGTGAGACGCCGAGCATGAGGGCGGCGCCGATTGTGCTGCCCGAGCGGCTGATGCCTGGGAGGATGGCACACGCTTGGGCCAAGCCAATGCCCACCGCGCGCGAGGCACCGAGGGAATTTGTGCCTGCCGTCGCACGCTGAGACAAGTACAAGATGCCCGCCGTCACGCAAAGCATGGCGCCGACAAATCGAGGGGTCGCCAGCGCTTCAATCGCGTCTTTGAATCCCAATCCGACGACCGCGGCAGGCACGGCACTGAGCAGGAGAAGCCCCGAGTAGGATCGCGCCTGTGCTCCGTCGGCCCCTGTGCGCAACACGTCACGAAGGAGGGCGCCGATGTCTTGCCGGAAGACCACGACGGTGCTCAACGCGGTGGCTGCGTGCACCAAGACGGTGAACGTGAGGTCTTCCTCACCGAGGCCGAGCATGGCCTGGCCAAGGGTCAGGTGACCAGAACTGGACACGGGCAAAAACTCAGTCAGCCCCTGAACAAGCCCAAGCAGGAGGTACGACAGGGTTTCCAATTCAGTGTTTCTTCAGGATGGCGTAGAAAATCACGCCGTAGCCCGCGAGCACCACGGTGGGTGCGAGGGTGATTCGACGGAAGCTGAAGATGCTTTCATCGAACACGTTGGGGTCGTCCGAACCGCCGCCACTCATCAGGACGTAGCCCAAAATCAACACCGCAATGCCAATGCCGAGCCACACGAAGTTGCTTCGGCCAAATGCAAAATGAGACGCGTTGCTGGAGGAGTCGGGGGCGCTGTTCATGGGTCGAAAATACGATGCGTCTTGCGACTGCAGCACATCAATGCAACTGAGAGAGGTCTGCGCGCAGGTAGCGGTTCACAGCGACGCTGCTGAATCCGGCACCCAACAGGCCCCCCACGCCGACAAACACGGATGCCAGCAGGCCAATCCATGGAAGGGACATCGTGCCAAGTTGGGCTTGGAACCAGGTCAAGATGCCCAAC
Organism: uncultured Flavobacteriales bacterium; assembly: GCA_965658245.1. Classification (GTDB taxonomy): domain Bacteria; phylum Bacteroidota; class Bacteroidia; order Flavobacteriales_D; family Sanyastnellaceae; genus UBA11663. The sequence continues at coordinate 12,306 of CBFHRO010000006.1, read as the reverse complement.
GTGCCGGCAAAGGCAATCAGCCCCGACGTCGCACCGAGCAGGAGACCTTGGACCACAAAGGGCCGGCGCACCAAGCGGGGCCGAGCGCCCACGAGCTGCATGTTGCGAATGAGGAACCGTCGGGCGAAGACCGTCAATCGAATCGTGTTGTTGAGCAAGGCCAAGGCGATGAGCAAGCACAGCCCGGCGGCGCCCATGAGAATGGGCATCAGGCGGTCGATGCCGGCTTGCATGGCGCTCAACAAGTCCCCGTTCCACGACACGTCTGCGACACCTTGGGTGGCTTCGAACCGAGCGGCCGCCTCCGCGAGGGCTTCGGGCGTGGCGTGATCGGGCCGCACCACCACATCCACGACGGGAGGGAGGGGCACGTAGCCAAGGAAGGACACAAAGGACTCGCCCAACTCGGCTTCGAGCTCTGAAGCGGCTTCCTCTGGGTCGAGGTAGGTGGCGGCCGCGACGCTGGGGTCGGCGGCGAGGGCGAGGCGGGTGCCGTCGATTTGGGCTTGGGTCATCTCACGCTGGAGGTACACCTGCACGTGGACCCGCTGCTTCAACTGAACCGTCGCCCACTGTCCCAGCAGTCCTGCGAGGCCCAACATGCCGAGGAGAAACAGCGTCAAAGACATGCCCACCACCGTGGTGAATTGGGTGGTGAGCTGCGCCCTTGAGCGACGGGGTTGAGACTTGCGTGCGCCGGCCATGCCCCAAAGATGCGACGCAGCCGGTGGAAACAGGGTCACAAGCTTATTTGGATTGAATCCAAACAACGTACCTTTGCATCCCCCAAAGAGGGTATTTTTGCCGCAGGTTTTCCACACATGATCAAAGTCAATGACAACGCACGCGACCAGGTTCAACGCCTGCTTGCAGAAGAAGGACGCCCCACGGGGAGTTTCGTCCGCGTGGGCGTGAAGGGTGGCGGATGCAGCGGTCTCATGTACCAGCTGGACTTCGACCACGTGATGAACGACGACGACCAGTCGTTTGAAGACAATGGCGTGAAGGTGGTCGTCGACAAGAAGAGCTTTCTCTACCTCGTAGGCACGGAGTTGCGCTACAGCGGAGGGCTCAACGGCAAGGGGTTTGAGTTTCACAACCCCAACGCCAATCGAACCTGCGGCTGCGGCGAGAGTTTTTCACTCTGACAACGGACAACCATGGCGTACGACGGAGAAGACAAGATTCTGGAGGAAGTCACCGGGAAGGCGTATGAGTTTGGGTTCACCACGGACATCGACTCAGACAAGGCCCCGGCGGGACTCAACGAAGACATCATTCGGCTGATCAGCACGAAGAAGAACGAACCCGAGTGGCTCCTTGAGTGGCGCCTCAAGGCGTTCGAGACGTGGCAGGCGATGGTGGAGCCCGAGTGGCCTCACCTCCAATACGAGAAGCCCGATTTCCAAGCCATCAGCTATTATGCGGCGCCCAAGCAGAAGAAGGAACTCGCCTCCATGGATGAGGTGGATCCGGAATTGCGCAAGACGATGGACAAGCTGGGCATTTCGCTCGAGGAGCAGAAGCGCCTCAGCGGGGTGGCGGTGGACTTTGTGATGGACAGCGTCAGTGTGGCCACGTCCTTCAAGGACAAACTCGCGGAGCTCGGCATCATTTTTTGCAGCATGAGCGAGGCCGTTCAGGAGCACCCCGAATTGGTCCAGAAGTACATCGGATCGGTGGTCCCGGTCCGCGACAATTATTACGCGGCATTGAACTCGGCGGTCTTCACGGACGGGTCGTTTTGCTACATCCCCAAGGGCGTCAAGTGCCCCATGGAACTGAGCACCTACTTCCGCATCAACGAGAGCGGCACCGGCCAATTCGAGCGGACGCTGGTCATCGCCGACGAGAGCAGCTATGTCAGCTACCTCGAAGGATGCACGGCACCGCAGCGCGACGAAAACCAGCTCCACGCGGCCGTGGTCGAACTTGTCGCCCTCGACGACGCGGAGATCAAGTACAGCACCGTCCAGAACTGGTACCCCGGCGACGAGGAAGGCAAGGGCGGGGTGTACAATTTTGTGACGAAGCGTGGCATTTGCCACACCCGCTCCAAGATCAGCTGGACGCAAGTGGAGACCGGAAGTGCGGTGACGTGGAAGTACCCCAGTTGCGTGCTCAAAGGCGACGACAGCGTGGGTGAATTCTACAGCGTGGCGGTGACCAACAACATGCAACAGGCGGACACGGGCACCAAGATGATTCACTTGGGGAAGCGCACGCGTTCGACCATCATCTCCAAGGGCATCTCGGCGGGCAAGTCCCAGAACAGCTACCGCGGACTCGTCCAAATCATGCCCAACGCCGACCACGCGCGGAACTTCAGCCAGTGCGACAGCCTCCTGATGACCGACCGCTGCGGCGCACACACGTTCCCGTACATCGAAACGAAAAACCCCACGGCGCAGGTCGAGCACGAAGCGACGACCAGCAAGATTGGGGAAGACCAAATCTTTTACTGCCTCCAGCGTGGCATCGACGAAGAGCAGGCCATCAGCCTGATCGTCAATGGCTACGCCAAGGAGGTGCTCAACAAGTTGCCCATGGAGTTTGCCGTTGAGGCCCAAAAGCTCCTGGCCATTTCACTCGAAGGATCCGTAGGCTAATGCTGACCATCAAGAACCTCCACGCGCAAGTGGAAGACACCCCCATCCTCAAAGGACTGAACCTCGAAATCGGTCCCGGAGAGGTGCACGCCATCATGGGCCCCAACGGCTCGGGCAAGTCGACCTTGGCGTCGGTCCTCGCCGGCCGTGAAGACTACGAAGTGACGGCCGGCTCGGTCGACTTCGACGGCACCGACCTCCTCGACCTCGACGCGAGCGACCGGGCCCGCGAAGGCCTGTTTCTGGCGTTCCAGTACCCCGTGGAAATCCCCGGCGTGAGCAACCTCAACTTCATGAAGGCCGCCATCAACGCCAAACGGGAACACCAGGGCTTGGAGGCCATCTCGGCCAAGGACTTCCTCGCGCTCGTCAAGGAGAAGTCGGCCCTCGTGGAATTGTCCGGACGCCTTCGCGACCGCAGCGTGAACGAAGGGTTTTCGGGCGGAGAAAAGAAGCGCAACGAGATCTTCCAAATGGCCATGCTCGAGCCCAAGCTCGCCGTCCTCGACGAGACGGACAGCGGCCTTGACATCGACGCCCTTCGCATCGTGTCTGAAGGCGTGAATGCCATGCGCGAGGCGGGACGCTCGTTCTTGGTCATCACCCACTACCAGCGCCTCCTCGACCACATTGTGCCCGACCACGTGCACGTGTTGAGCGACGGCCAAATCGTCAAGTCCGGCCCCAAAGAACTCGCCCTCGAGTTGGAGGCCAAGGGCTACGACTGGATCAAAGAAGAAATCGCCTGATGTCCGCAGCCAACGACAAAGCGCACGCGTTTGTGGAGGGGCTTGCGGCGTCCGCGGGTCTGGCACCCCTGGCCGAAGCCGGGCGTCAAGCCCTGGCCGACTTGCCGGTGCCGACCCGAAAGTCGGAGCGCTGGAAGTACAGTCCTTTGACGCCGATGTTGGCGACGCCTGTGCGCACGGCACCGGCTCCTGTGGCATGGCCTCAAGACGTCCCGACCAACCCCATCCCGGGCTTGGACGCGTACCGCATCGTGTTGTTGAACGGCCAAGTTGTGGCAGAAGCATGCGACTTGCCCGTGGCCGACGGCGTGGTGTGCATGCCGCTTTCTCAAGCGCTTTCTGAAGGCCGAATCGGCGAAGGCGATGAAGATTGGTCGGCCTACCACACCCGTGAGTGGGTGGGTGCTGTCAACGCGGCCTACGCGCAGGATGGACTGTTCCTGAGCTTGGACGCAGGTGTGGTCCTCGACCGCCCGGTGCTGGTGCACCACCACACCACGGGCGACAACGTGGCGTCTTGCCCACGTCACCGCGTGCAGGTTGGGGCAAACGCCCACGCTGAGGTGGTGCTTTGGTCTTCGGCGCCGGAGGGCGCGAGCGGCATGGTGAATGCCGTCCTGGAGGGCAAAGTGGAGGCGGGTGCGCGTTTGGGCGTGGACAAAATCCAGCACGAACAAGGCGCCGTCTTCCACCTCGCGCACGAGCATGTGACCCAAGACAAAGACAGCACCTTCCGAATCCACACCGTCACGGTGCAGGGCCATTGGGTGCGCAATGAGTTGAACGTGCTTCAGCACGGCAGCGGGTCACACACCATCATGCACGGCGCATACTTGCCCAAAGGCCAGGAGCATGTGGACAACCACACAACGATGGACCACACCGTGCCACATTGCACCTCGAGCGAGCTCTACAAAGGCATTTTGTACGACCGTTCAACGGGGGTGTTCAACGGCAAAGTCTTCGTTCGTGAGGACGCGCAGTTGACGAACGCCTACCAGCAAAACGCCAACATTGTGGCGGACGCGGGTGCAAGCATCAACGCCAAGCCCGAGTTGGAGATCTACGCCGATGATGTGAAGTGTTCGCATGGCTGCACGGTGGGCCAATTCGACGAGGAAGCCCTGTTTTACCTCAAGTCGCGCGGCATTGCAGATCGCGCTGCCCGCGCATTGATGGTGCAGGCGTTCATTGGGGACGTCCTCGAGGGCTTTGGCCAAGAAGAGGTGGCGCAAGAGGTGGAGGGTCTGCTCGCAGATCGCCACGGCTGGATGTAACCTCCTCCCATGTCAAGTTCGGAACCCATCAGACTGGACAAGCTCCTTGTGGACCGTGGGCTTGTGGCGTCTCGTCCCCGGGCCGAGCGCATGATTTCCGAACATGGTGTCATGGTGGCAGGCAACAAGGTGACCAAGGCGGGCAAGAAGTTTCCTGCCGATGTGGCCATCGAACTGATTGAAGAAGACATGCCGTGGGTGTCCCGAGGCGCATTGAAACTGATCGCCGCATTGGACGAGTGGACCGACGTCAAGGTGGAGGGCCGGTTGGCACTGGATGTCGGCTGCTCCACGGGAGGATTCAGCCATGTCATGTTGGAGCGCGGGGCCCAAGCAGTGCTTGGGGTGGACACGGGTCGGGATCAATTTGACGCGGGACTGGCTGACGACCCGCGCATGATTGTCCGCGAGTCCACCAACGTCAAAGACCTGACCCCAGCCGAAGTGAATGCGGTGATGGGTGGGCTGCCAGGGCTTGTGGTCATTGATGTATCGTTTGTGGGGTTGTCGCACATTTTCCCAACGGTGGCGACATTGACCGCGCCAGGGACGCCGGTGGTGGCCTTGGTCAAACCTCAATTCGAGGTCGGCCGCGAGAACCTCAGCCGTGCCGGCATCGTGCGTGACCCCGCCATGCGGGCCAAGGCTTTGGACGACGTGAAGGATGCGGCGGTGGAGAGTGGGTTTGGGGTGATTGATGCCCTTGATTCCCCCATTCAGGGTGGAGACGGAAACCACGAGTACCTTTTGAGACTTGAACGACTGTGACCGTGGCATGTTGCCGCGTGTCGTACCCTTGCAGAGATGAGCATTTTTGATGTCCAGGCCATTCGCGCCCAATTTCCCATCCTTTCACGGGAGGTGAACGGCAAGCCGCTCGCCTACTTCGACAGTGCCGCGTCTGCGCACAAGCCGCAAGCGGTCATCGATGCCCAGTCGCGCTATCTCGCGCATACCCACAGCAACATCCACCGTGGCGTACATGCCTTGGCGCAGGAAGCCACCGAGGCCTACGAAGCTGCGCGGGAAACGGTCAGGGCCCACATCGGTGCGGCCTCGACAAAAGAGATCTTGTTTGTGGGTGGCACGACAGACGGCATCAACCTTGTGGCCCAAACCTGGGGTCGCACCCACTTGTCCGCTGGGGATTGCATTGTCCTCACCCGGATGGAGCACCACAGCAACATCGTGCCATGGCAGATGCTTGCACTTGAGCAGGGCTTCGACATCCTGGTGGTGGAATTGAACGAGGACGGCACCTTGGACGGCGACATGTTTGAGGCGCACCTCGCACGCAACCCCAAACTTGTGGCGTTCACCCACGTCTCCAATGCCTTGGGCACCGTGAACGACGTGAAGCACTGGACCTCACGCGCCCACGATGCCGGAGCGACCGTGCTCGTGGATGGGGCACAATCGGTCCCGCATCTGCCGGTCAACGTGCGCGACTTGGACGTGGATTTCTACATGTTCAGTGGCCACAAGACATACGGCCCCACGGGCATTGGGATTTTGTTTGGCAAAGAGGCCCTGCTTGACGCGATGCCGCCTTACCGCGGCGGCGGGGAGATGATTGGCACCGTCAGCTTTGAGAACGGCACCACCTACAACGAACTCCCTTACAAGTTTGAGGCGGGAACCCCCCACATCAGTGGTGGCATTGCCTTGGGTGCTGCGTTGGACTGGATGAATGGCGTGGGCATGTCGGCCTTGACGGCCCACGAGCACGAGCTCACGCAACACGCCCACGTGCAATTGGAGGGCATTGAGGGGTTGCGTTTTTACGGCACAGCACCATGCAAGGCGGGGGTGGTGTCCTTCCTTGTGGATGGCGTGCACCCTTACGACCTGGGCACGTTGCTCGACCAGCTGGGCATCGCGGTGCGTACAGGGCACCACTGCACGGAACCGTTGATGGACAAGCTCGGGATTCCGGGGACGGTTCGGGCGTCGTTTGGAGTTTACAACACCGTCGAAGAAATCGACCGATTGGCCGAGGCCGTCGAGCGGGCGGTGTCGATGTTGCGCTGACGCAAACTGGTGACGCCGGGCACCACGATGCGCACATCCGGCGCCTACCTTTGCACCATGGCATCAGTGATCGACGAACGGCAAGCAGAGATTGCAGAAGAGTTCGCCATGTTTGGCGATTGGATGGAGAAGTACGAGCACATCATCTCCCTGGGCAAAGAGCTGGACCCCCTCGACCCTGAAGACAAGGTGGACGAGAACCTCATCAAGGGATGCCAAAGCCGTGTGTGGCTGGCTGCCAAGCGCGGCGACGATGGCCAAGTGGTGTTTACCGCGGACAGCGACGCCATCATCACCAAGGGGCTTGCCGCACTCATGGTCCGCGTGCTCAGCGACGCTCCGGCGGCGGACATTGCCTCGGCAAAGCTGTCCTTTCTCGACGAGATTGGGTTGCACAGCCACCTGAGTCCCACCCGAAGCAACGGCCTGCAATCCATGGTCAAGCAGATGAAGCTGTACGGCTTGGCATTCACTGTAGACACTGGATAGTCAATAAAATAATGTACATTATCGCATGACGCGATTTGTTTGCATGCTTTCGCTGGTGACGTTTGGCCTTTCCGCCACGCAGGCCCAAACCCTGCCTTGCTCCTGTCTTGACGGCAGTGGAGATGAGGTTGTCACCAACACCGATTTCATTGCTCAGGTGCTGACCTACGGCTGGGGAGATTCCATCCCAAGCGACTCGGGTTCGGAACCAGGCATGTGCGATTTGGACGGGGACGGGACGCGCAATGTGCACGATTTCATCCTCTTCACAAGTGCGCAAAACCAGTACTGTGAGGAGCAAGAAGGAGAAGAGGTCTTGACCTTGGTGGACACCATTCCTTCGACGTTCCAAGGTTGGGTGTTGGAACTTGTGGCCGACCACGATGCGGGCCTCGGCGACATTCCAGCGGGGGCAAAGACGTACCGTTTGTATGCGGATTTTGCGGGGCTCTCCGCGAGTGAATTGCGCATGATGGGGCTCTGGGGCGACGAACACGCGCCGTGGTTCATCGAAGTGCCAGGAGGTTTGTACGTGTCCGCGTTTTCTGGAGCAGCCGAAGATGGATTGCCCAGCCAAGAGCTGATCAATCCGCTCTTCCTCAGCGTCCTTCCTGAAGTGGAATTTTCGTCGTTCTGGACGGTGGGCGACATGTGGGCCGGACCGGCCACGGTGGAAACGCCCTACACGTTCACGCGAATGGCGCCAGGCCAAAGGCTTGCCTTTGAGGCGGGCGACTGGTCTTCTGCAAGCGCCAGCGGTTCAGGCATGCTGGCCGTGGCGGCCTCCATTTGGAACGACCGCGTTGTGGTGGACGGCCTGCATTTGATGGGGCAATTCACCATCCTTGACGGCCAGGAATTTTCGGGCCAAGCGGGAATGGCTTTGTTGGCCTCTGACGGAGCGTACGGCAATGTGCTGGGCCTCATGGTGGTCGAAGGCGCGCCTTTTGACCTGACCAACCTCGAAGTCCTCGGATGCACCGACGAAGCGGCGTCGAATTACGACGCTGAGGCGACCTACGACGATGGCACGTGCGAGTTGTGTGGGCTTGGCGACGGCGATTGCAACGGCATCGTGGACATCGCCGACTTGCTCGACATGCTCAGCTACTTCGGCTGCACCACCGATTGTGGATGGTCCGACCTCGACGAGGATGGGTTCGTGGGCGTCTCCGACATTCTGGCTTGGTTGAGCGCGTTCGGCGGTTGATCCAACATCGTGACGTGGCTTGCGCTCTTCACGGGCTGAAACGCTCTGCGCCTTCAGGTTGTGCTTACGCCAAATGCGGACGGACCTCGTCCATGGAGTACAGCGTCAGGCTGTAGGTGTCGAGCACGCGTTGGTAGCGCGTCCGTTCTTCAGGCGTCAGTCTCTTGAGGTTTTTCCAAAGCTGGTCTTGCTGGTTGGCCAAAAAGTCACCCTTGAAATCGGTGTCGCTGGTCGCCCTCAAGTCCAGGCTCGACACGAAGGCGTCGATCGACCAAAAGGAGTCGGGGCGCTTGGGCACCCACTTCCACTGTTCGAGCACTGCTTTCAGGTGGCGTTCCGGATCGAGGATGAGATCGTGGTAGTGCAAGGCAATGACACGTTTGTCTCGGGCCATCTCTTCCCAAAGTTTGGCATTGAGCAAACACCACATGTGCAGCTGCCGTTCCAGGGGGTCTTCCAGGTGGCGGATGTCCTTCCATCGGACGTGCAACTCGGGGTGGCCAGGATACATGCGATGCACGTCCAAATCGCGGGGCTTTGCACCAAACGCCCGGACCTGTGACGTCACCACATCGAGGGGGTGTCGCATCAACAAAATGGGTGCATGTGAGAAGCACCAGTTGTCGAGCATGAAGGGCAGCAGGCTGTTTCCGCGAACGTATTTGACCAAGATTTGTGACGCGCCTTGCGCATCCACGAGGGAGGTCCTGGAGCACGTCCAGCCGTTGGCCCGTCGGCCGCTGAGCACGTCGTAGAGGATGGACTCGTCTTGCGAATTCAACGCAGCGGGGTGGGGCCTGGCGCCCCAGTGGGTGGGAACCACGCCTTTGGTCTCGTGAAACGGTTCCCACATGCCCGCCACGCCAGGCAACTTCGACAGCAGCGACATGAGCCACGTGCTGCCTCCCCTGGGGGAGCTGAAAATTTGAAGGGCGTCCTCGGGTGGAAAGGACGTGCGCTTCAGGAGGAGGGCAGCTGCACGGGATTCGAGGACCTGTCGAAGCGACATGCGGTGAAGGTACGTGAGGTCTACCTTTGAGGCGTGACCTCCCCTTCGTCCAAACTCCTTCGCTCTTCGGGCCTCATGCTGGCCGTGAAGTTGCTTGGCGCGGCCTCAGCATATGCGCTCGCATGGTGGGTGAGCCGTCATGAGGGGCCTGCAGCCTACGGTCGTTTTGAGTTGGCATTGACGGTCTTGACAATCGCCGCGCTTGGTGCGCGACTTGGCCTCGACGGGGTCCTTGTGAAATGGATGGCGGCGTCGAACGCGAACCGGGAACAAGGGGTGCAAAAGCGGTTGGTGGGACGGGTGATGCTCGTGACGGGGCTGGTGGCGGCTCCTGTGCTGGCCATCACCATCTGGTGCGCTTCCCCGGGGCTCACTTCGTGGCTTGGTGACGACACCCTCGCTTCGGTTTGGCCATGGGTGGCAGTGGGGATTCCAGTTTTGACGGTTTGGGGCGTTTCTGCCGAGGCGCTGCGCGGCCTGTCTCGGATGAAGAGTTACGCCTTGCTCCAACCGGGCATCGTGGCTGCAGGTGCGGTGGTGTGCATGATGGGGTTGGGCTGGAGCGTTGTGCCCGCGTACGCAGGTTCGCTTGTGGCCAGCACCGCATTGGGCGTCATGCTGCTTGTCATGGCGTTGTCCGAGGGCGCCGATCAGCCTTCTGCCATGACTTCGGAGTGGGGTTGGAGGCCCATGTTGCGAACCGGATGGCCCATGCTGTTGAGCTCTGCCATGTTTCTCGTCATGAGCTGGACCGACACCTTGTTGCTGGGCCATTTCCTGGAAGAGGATCAGGTGGGAATTTACCGCGTGGCGTTTCGCATGGCGGCCGTGGTGACGCTGGTGCAGGCGGCGGTCAACAGCTATGCCGCGCCTCTCTTTGCGGAGCGACATGCCTCCGGAGACCGTGCGGGACTCAAGGCGGCCTTGCGTCAAACGACCCTGCTCAATGTGGCTTTCAGCCTCCCGGCCTTTGTGGCTTTGGTGGCGGTGCCGGCCTGGTGGCTGGGGTGGTTCGGAGAGGCCTTTGTGGCCGGGTCAAGGTGCTTGGTATGGTTGGCCGTGGGTCAGGTGGTGAATGCCCTGTGCGGCCCTGTGATGTACCTGCTGAACATGACCGGGCATGAGCGCCCGGCCCAACGCATCGTGTGGATCGCGGCGCTCGGCAATCTGGCCATGAATGTGTGGGCGATTCCGCGCTTTGGGATTGAAGGCGCAGCTGTGGCGACCGCCTTCAGCATGGCGCTCTGGAACGTGGCGGCGGCAGTGGCCGTAAAGCGTCTGTTGGGGTTGTCGGTTTGGGATGCCATTCGAGGAGGACAAAACAGCACAAACGCATGAGTCAGCACAACCAAGACGCGCTGAAGCGGGTCAATTTCTTTGTCATCGGCGCGGCCAAATGCGGCACGACGACGCTGTATGCGCGGCTCAGCCAGCATCCGGAGGTGTTCCTCAGTCCCCTGAAGGAACCCAACTACCACAGCCGGGCGGACCTCGACCCGGCACGCTTTTCAAATGCCTTCAAGGCCAACACCAAGCTGAATCTCACCGACTACTTCGCTTCGCCTGACCCCTTGCCTGAGATGCAGGTGGGGTTTGTGCGCGAGGAGACAGATTACGTGCGGCTGTTTTCAGGCGCCAACGACACGCACCGCATCGTGGGCGAGTGCAGCACGTCCTACCTCTGGTCGGCGTCCGCCCCGGCCGAACTGAAGGCTGCCCACCCTGACGCCAAAATCGTGGTGGCCCTGCGCGACCCCATTGACCGCATCTATTCGCACTACCTCATGGCTCGGAAATACGGGTTTGTGAAGGGCTCGGTGGTGGAGGCGGTCAAGGCCGATTTGGCCCACCCCGATCCGTCGTGGGGCCGCAGCGAGCTCTTTGTGGAGCTCAGTCTGTACAAAGCCCAAATCGCCCGTTGGCGCACTCATTTCCCCGACGACCAACTCTTGGTGCTCGAGCCTGGTGCCCTTCGCAAGGACGAGACGTGGCATGATCTGCAAACGTGGTTGGGGCTGACACCCCGCAACCTGAGCGACAGCGCCGGCTCAGGCGACGCCAACACGGCAGGGCTGTCGAGGTTCGAAGGACTCAACCGGTTCTTGACGTCCTCAGGGCTGAAACACATGCTCGCCTGGCTGGTGCCTTCTGGTTTGAAGCAGCACGTCCTGGGGTGGTACTACCGTTCGGATGCGGTGCCCACACTGACCGACGAGGAGCGCGAAGCACTCTCGGCGATCCTTTCTGAGGTCAGCGCAGCGCGTCGGGGCTGATGGGTTTGGCATTCGGCTCAAGCCGGTCTTTCAATCCTTCCAAAAGCGTCACTTCATCAGCGAACGCCTGTTGAAGCCCGGCATCGATGGGGTCCGAAGGCGGGAACTCTTCCCGCAAGTGGTCGATTTGCTTTCCATTTTTCCAAAATCGAAAGCAGACGTGCGGACCGGTGGCGAGGCCGGTTTGGCCGACATAGCCAATGACCTCGTTCTGTTTGACACGCTGGCCCTCTTTGACGGCGCGCTTCGACATGTGCAGGTACTGGGTCTCGTAGGTGCTGTTGTGGCGGATTTTGACGTATTTGCCGTTGCCCGAGGTGTAGCTGCTCTTGGTCACCACGCCATCGCCGACTGCCACGATGGGCGTTCCCGTGGGAGCCGCGTAATCGGTCCCAAAGTGCCCTTTGACCTTCTTCAGTACGGGGTGGTAGCGCTTGGGGTTGTAGCGGCTGGAGATGCGGCTGAATTCGACGGGCGCCTTGAGGAAGACCTTTTGGAGTGAGCCGCCCTCGAGGTCGAAGTAACCTCCGATGCCCTCGTTTTCGAACCGGTAAGCTTCCAGGGGCCGGTCCCAATGGGTGAACACGCTGGAGAGCACGACAGGCATGCCCACAGCGGTGCCGTTGACCACTTCGCGGCGGTACAGGACGTCGTAGGTG
>CBFHRO010000005.1:0-55137 GCA_965658245.1 uncultured Flavobacteriales bacterium | reverse complement strand
ACCTGGAGGGTCTTCACACCCTTTCCTCCTCGATTGGTGATGCGGTAATCGTCCACGGCGGAACGCTTGCCGTATCCGTTCTCAGAAACCACCAAAATGTCACTCGACGCATCGTTGATGCACACCATGCCGATGACTTCGTCGTTGGGTCCTCCGAGGGTCACCCCTTTCACGCCCATGGCCGTGCGGCCAACAGCGCGAGCGGTCGACTCGTGGAAGCGAATGGCCTTGCCCGAACGGAGCCCCATCAAAATCTCAGAGTCGCCGTTGGTCAAACGAGCTGAAAGCAATTCATCGCCTTCTCGAATGGTCACGGCATTGATGCCGTTGGTGCGTGGACGGCTGTACGCTTCGAGGCTTGTTTTCTTGATCAATCCCTTCTTGGTGCACAAAATGACGTAGTTGCCATTCACGTATTCCTCGTCCTTCAAGTCTTTCACAGGGATGTACGCCAACACCTTGTCGTCCCCTTCGAGGTTGATGAGGTTGACAATCGCCCTTCCCTTGCTCTGCTTGCTTCCTTCCGGCACTTCGAAAATGCGCATCCAGAAGCATCTGCCCTTGGCTGTGAAAATCAGCAACCAGTTGTGGTTGGTGGCTGTGAAGATGCTTTCCAGGAAATCCTCTTGACGTGTGGTGCTTCCCTTTGAACCCACGCCTCCGCGGCTCTGGGCACGGTATTCATTGAGACGCGTGCGCTTGATGTATCCGGCATGACTGATGGTCACGACCACTTGCTCGTCGGGAATCATGTCCTCAATGCTGAGGTCTGCACTGCTGTATTCAATGGTGGAACGACGCTCGTCACCAAAGCGCTCCTTGACATCGACCAATTCGGTCTTGATGATTTCCATGCGGCGCTCCACACGATCGAGGATGTCTTTCAGGTCGGCAATGAGTTCCATCAATTCATCGTACTCCGCGCGCAATTTGTCGCGCTCGAGGCCGGTCAGCTTTTGGAGTCGCATGTCAAGGATGGCGCGGGCCTGAATCTCACTGAGATCAAACTTCTCCATCAAGCCATTTCTGGCTTCTTCAGGCGTCTTGCTCGCCCGAATCAATGCAATGACGTCGTCAATGTTGTCCAAGGCAATGATGAGCCCTTGCAAGATGTGGGCACGTTCCTCGGCTTTTCCGAGATCGTACTGGGTCCGACGTACCACCACCTCATGGCGGTGCTCGATGTAGTGAGACATCATTTGCTTCAGGTTCAACAACTCTGGGCGCCCCTTGACGAGTGCAATGTTGTTGACTGAGAATGAAGTCTGTAGCTGGGTGTACTTGTATAGCTTGTTGAGGACAACGTTGGGGATTGCGTCGCGCTTCAATTCGTACACAATGCGCATGCCGTTGCGATCACTCTCATCACGAATCTCAGAGATGCCCTCAATCTTCTTGTCGTTGACGAGGTCTGCGGTCTTGCGCACCATGTCCGCCTTGTTCACCTGGTAAGGAATTTCCTCCACGATGATCATTTCTCGGCCCGTCTTGGTCTCCTCGAACTTCGCGCGGCCCCGCATCACGATGCGGCCGCGGCCTGTTTGGAAGGCATCTCGAACGCCTTCGATGCCGTGTATCACACCTCCCGTCGGGAAGTCTGGCGCCTTCACAAAGGTCATCAAGTCTTCGATGGTGCAATCGGGGTTGTCGACGAGGTGCACCATGCCTTCCACCACTTCAGTCAAGTTGTGGGGCGGCATGTTGGTGGCCATGCCGACCGCAATCCCTGCTGCGCCATTGACGAGGAGGTTGGGGATTTTGGCGGGCAAGACGGTGGGCTCCTTCAAGCTCTCGTCAAAGTTGGGCCTGAAGTCCACGGTCTCTTTGTCCAAATCGAACAGCATGTCCTCCGCCACTTTGCGCAAACGGGCTTCCGTGTAACGCATGGCTGCAGGGTTGTCGCCGTCGATGGATCCAAAGTTTCCTTGCCCATCCACCATGGGGTAGCGCAGAGACCAATGTTGGGCCATCCGCACCATGGTGTCGTACACCGAGCTGTCGCCGTGCGGGTGATATTTTCCAAGCACCTCCCCCACAATCCTTGCGGACTTCTTGTAAGGTCGGTTCGACAACACGCCCAAATCCAACATCCCGTAGAGCACACGCCGGTGCACGGGCTTCAAGCCGTCTCGCACGTCGGGAAGCGCACGACTTACAATCACGGACATCGAATAGTCGATGTACGCGGACTTCATCTCGTCTGAGATGTTGATTTGGATGATTTTTTCTCCTTCTGCCATGGGGTCCGTTGATGGACTTGTCACCAAGCCCGATTGTTGCTCTTCATTCCCTGGGCTGCGTGCTTTTCTGCATCGCGCCAGCAGGGCTTTTCACCATCCTCAAAAATACCACGACCCGCATCCTGACTGAGAATGAGACACGTTTCACTTACTCACAAATGAGGTGAATGGCATGTGAATAACATTGAATCCAAGACAGGCCTGACCCTAAGGTGAATCCTAGCTTTGAAGAGGCGAAACACCCATTCAACCGCCGCGACGTGGTTGCCCAGTGTGTTGACGCCAACAACATCACAAGACATGGACGCAAAATTTTCTCCACGGGTACGCGAGGTCATTTCCTTGAGCCGAGAAGAGGCCCTTCGTTTGGGGCACAACTACATCGGTGTGGAACACCTCCTCCTCGGCATCATCAAAGAAGGTGAAGGCACCGCAGTTCGCATTTTGGAAGGGCTGAATTGTGACCTCCAAAAATTGAGGAAGCTCGTCGAGGGTTCGGTCAGGCCCAGTGCCGCCAAGCCGGGTGGGTCCGGAAACATCCCACTCGTCAAACAGGCCGAGAAAATCCTCAAGATCACCTACCTCGAAGCCAAAATTTTCAAGAGTGGGGTCATTGGCACAGAGCACCTTCTGTTGAGCATTTTGAAAGACGAAGACAACGTAGCAACGAAAAGCATTCACGCATTCAACATCGATTACGACGTGGCGAAAGAAGAATTTGAAAACCATTTGTCAGAAAATGGCGGTGCGAAAGCGCCCCGCGCTGACCACTCCTTGTCCGACGACGACGCACCTTCAGAAGGCGGCGGTGATTTTGGCGGGTCCGGTGGGCCCAGCGCACGAAAAGGCGACCCCAAATCCAAGACCCCTGTGCTCGACAACTTCGGCCGCGACCTGACCCGCATGGCGGAAGAAGGACGACTCGACCCCATCGTGGGCCGGGCCAAGGAAATTGAGCGCGTGAGCCAAATCTTGAGTCGCCGCAAAAAGAACAACCCCATTCTGATGGGGGAGCCTGGCGTTGGCAAAAGTGCCATTGCCGAAGGCTTGGCCTTGCGCATCGTCGAGAAGAAGGTGAGCCGCGTGCTTTTCAACAAACGCATCGTCACGTTGGACGTGGCCTCGTTGGTGGCGGGAACCAAATACCGTGGTCAGTTCGAAGAGCGCATGAAGGCGGTGATGAACGAACTGGAAAAATCCCCAGATGTCATTTTGTTCATCGACGAAATCCACACCATTGTGGGTGCCGGCGGCGCCAGTGGCTCTTTGGATGCCTCCAACATGTTCAAACCTGCGCTGGCCCGAGGTGAGATCCAATGCATTGGAGCCACAACCTTGGACGAATACCGTCAGCACATCGAGAAGGATGGCGCCTTGGAGCGTCGTTTTCAAAAGGTCATGGTGGAACCGACAAGCATCGAGGAAACCATTCAAATCCTAAACAACATCAAGGACAAGTACGAGGAGCACCACAGTGTCAAATACACCGACGAGGCCCTTCAAGCGTGCGTCACGCTGACAAGCCGCTACATCACCGACCGTCACCTGCCCGACAAGGCCATCGATGCCCTGGACGAAGTCGGCAGCCGTGTACATTTGACCAACATCAACGTTCCTGAAGAAATCGTCAAGATTGAGGAAGAGATTGAATCCGTCAAAGACGAAAAAAGCCGCGTCGTTCGTTCCCAGCGTTACGAGGAAGCTGCGCGTTTGCGAGATCAAGAGCGCATTTTGAACGAGAAGCTGGAGAAAGCCAAGCGCGCTTGGGAAGAAGACGCCAAAAACCACCGCGTCACGGTCACAGTAGATCACGTGGGGGATGTGGTGGCGATGATGACAGGCATTCCTGTGCAACGCATTGCTGAAAAGGAAAGCGGCAAGTTGGCCCGCATGAACACCGATCTTGAAGGCAAGGTCATCGGCCAAGATGAAGCCATCCAGAAGGTGGTCAAAGCCATCAAGCGCAACCGCGCGGGCCTCAAGGACCCCAACAAGCCCATTGGCTCGTTCATTTTCTTGGGCCCCACAGGCGTAGGCAAGACGCAACTTGCCAAGGTTCTTTCGAAGTTCATGTTCGATTCGGAAGAAGCCTTGATTCGCATCGACATGTCAGAGTACATGGAAAAGTTTGCAGTCACACGTCTGATTGGTGCGCCTCCGGGCTATGTGGGCTACGAAGAAGGCGGACAACTGACAGAGAAAGTTCGCCGTCGCCCCTATTCCATTGTGTTGCTCGATGAAATCGAGAAAGCCCACCCAGATGTTTTCAACCTGCTGCTGCAGGCCTTGGACGACGGTCAACTTACGGACAGCCTCGGACGCAGGGTGGATTTCCGCAACACCATCATGATCATGACCTCCAACATTGGCGCACGTCAATTGGCAGAGTTTGGGACCGGAGTGGGATTTGGCACCGCAGCCAAGCAAGCCAATGTGTCGTCTGACCGTGACAGCGTGATACAAACCGCGTTGAAACGGGCTTTCGCGCCTGAGTTCCTCAACCGCATCGACGACGTGATTTTGTTCCAAAGCTTGAAGCGCGAGCACATTCACAGCATCATCAACATCGAACTCGATGCCTTGAAAAAGCGCGTGGTGGATTTGGGCTACGACCTCGAAATCACAGATTCTGCTTCCGACTTTATCGTTGACAAAGGATACGATGAAAAGTACGGCGCCCGTCCGTTGAAGCGTGCCATTCAGAAGTACCTCGAGGATCCATTTGCAGAGGAAATCATCAACAGCGAAGTCAGCGAAGGAGACTTGCTCCGTGCTGATTTGAAACCCGAGGCCACCGAATTGACGATTGAGGTCATCAAAGGTGGGTTGCTTCAGATGCCGGAAGGTGCTGAAGAAGCATTGCAAGGCGGGGAAGCACAGCCTGCGGGTGAAGCGCCCAAAGCGGCAACCAAGAAGTCGCCCAAAAAGCCTTCCAAGAAGAAAAGCGAAGACCAAGACGATCCTGCTGATCCTGAAGCGTAATGCGCATCCCTCCCACGGTTCGAGAAGCACTCCAAAACAAATACATCGCAGCCACATTGGTCGCGTTGATCTGGGCGACGTTTATCCACGATCTAGGGTTGCCTTTCGTGGTGAGGGAATCAAGGGAATTGTCCAAAGCCAAGCAAGAGCTCGCTGAAGCCGAAGGCCGCATCGAGGAATTGCGTCAAACCCAAGCCACCTTGCTGAATGATCCTCAGGCGCTGGAACGCTTTGCCCGTGAACGGTATTTCATGCGCCGCGCCAACGAGGAAGTGTACCGCATCGTCGACTGACTTCGCTTGAATGACAAACCGGGCTTGGTTATCAGACCAAGGTCACTCAATGCACCAGGCCTTGAAGGGCTTGGATGAATTTTGAGATGGCCCCAGGGACAAAAAGCGCCACCCACAACACGCCAACCAATGCTCCTCCGAGGTGGGCGTCGTGCGCGATTCGTGTGCCTCCACGCTGTTGCATCCTGCTTTCATACCAGAAGAACAAGACACCCGCCAACACCGCGGGCATTGGGATGACAAAGAACAGCAAGAGGGTGTTGGTAGGGTGCAGTACGATGAAGGCCAGAAGCACTGCACTCACGGCGCCTGAGGCACCCAAACTCGCGTAAGAGGGGTTGTTTTTATGCCTTTGCAATGCAGGCAAGGCTCCTGCCACAATGCCCGCGAAGTAAAGTGCAGGGAAACCCATCCATCCCAAGATCGCGAGTTCGCGGGCGACCACCTGCCCAAATTCATAGAGCACAAACATGTTGAAAGCCAAGTGCATCCAATCGGCGTGCACGAATGCATGGGTGACCACCCGGTGCCATTCCTTGTTCGCGTAACATCGGTAGGGCACAAGGAGCCACTTGGATTTGTCCGGACGCTCCATAAGCTGCCAAGAAACGAGCACAGTCACCAACACGACGAGCGTCACCACATCCATGGCTCAGGAACTGTGGTCAGCCACAATGAGCCATGCCCCCTCAATCTTTCGCCAGAGCAGGGTATACATGCCCTCTGCATCTTCCTGGGCCTCTTTCTTGAGAGCCCACTTCCCCATCAACCAACCTGCCTCGTCTCCAAGGGAAATCCATTGGAGGTTTTGAAAACGCAGCTTCCCCATGGCATCCGCATCGGGGTACCCAGCCATGTAACGCTTCAGCGTGGCCTCGTGGCCATACGTCACGCCTGACTTGCCGATGAACATCAGGGAATCGCTGGGCAAATACCCTTCCATGAAGCCCACAAGGTCCGCTTCGTTCCAGGCTTCTTGTTGACGCATCATGATTTCAGCAACATCCTCCGGCATCCCGGGGACTTGCAACGTCGCACTCGGATCTCCTTGGGCAAACCCCAGGACCATGCACGACCACAGCAAGGTCATCCACGTGGCCTTACACATTGAATCGGAAGTGCATGATGTCACCGTCCTTCACAACGTACTCCTTCCCTTCCACGCTGAGCTTCCCTGCTTCCTTGACCGCCAACTCTGAACCCAATTCGACGTAGTCATTGTATTGGGCGACTTCGGCACGAATGAAGCCTTTTTGAAAGTCGGTGTGGATGACGCCCGCCGCTTGGGGGGCTGTGTAGCCACGGCGAATGGTCCAGGCGCGAACTTCTTTTTCCCCAGCCGTGAAGTAGGTCTGCAAGTCGAGAAGCGCATAGGCTTCGCGGATCAGTTTCGCCACGCCAGGCTCGTCCAAGCCGAGATCTGTCAAAAACATGTCGCGTTCCTCAGGGTCTTCGAGTTCTGCAATGTCTGCTTCGATGGCGGCACCCAAAACAAGCACGCCAGCTCCCTCCTCCTGCGCCACTGCACGGACGCGTTCCACATGCGCCTTTCCGTTCACCACTGAGCCCTCGTCCACATTGCACACATACAGAATCGGCTTGGCAGTCAACAGCTGCATTTCGCTCATCAAGGGCGCCTCAAATTCCTCAAGATCCAATCCGCGAGCACTCTTTCCTTGCTCAAGGTGTTCCACGAGACGCGTGTAAAAGTTCATCTGCTTCACCGCTTCTTTGTCGCCGGTTTGAGCCGCTTTCTTCACTTTCGACATCCGTGATTCCACAGTCTCCAAATCCTTCAGCTGCAATTCAATGTCGATGACCTCCTTGTCGCGAATGGGGTCAATGCTCCCGTCGACGTGCACGATGTTGTCATCTTCAAAGCAACGGAGAACATGAAGGATGGCATCCGTCGTACGGATGTTGCCCAAAAACTTGTTTCCAAGTCCCTCGCCTTTGCTCGCGCCCTTGACCAGTCCCGCAATGTCCACGATTTCCACGGTGGTGGGAATGACGTTTTGGGGTTGCACCAGTTCCGCGAGCTTGTTCAGTCGAGGGTCCGGCACCGTGATCACGCCGAGGTTGGGCTCAATCGTGCAAAAGGGGAAGTTTGCACTTTGGGCCTTGGCGTTGGAAAGACAGTTGAAGAGGGTTGATTTGCCGACGTTGGGAAGGCCGACGATGCCACATTGCAGAGCCATGAGATGAGTGGAAAGAGATGAAACGCAAAGGTACGGCGTGCACCCCCTCCGCGAAGCCATCCTCGTTTTCCAATGTTTTTTCACAAGTGCCCATCCTCCGCCCGCTCTTCAGGTACTTTTGCCTCATGAATTCCACAGAATTGACAGCGCTTGCGACGCAGGTTCGCCGCGACATCGTCCGCATGGTTCACGCAGTGCAAAGTGGTCACCCCGGTGGCTCCTTGGGGTGCACCGATTTGTTGGTGCAATTGTACTTCGACACCATGAACATCAACCCTGATGCGTTCAACATGGACGGCGTCGGTGAGGATGTGTTTTTCTTGTCAAACGGGCACATCAGTCCCGTGTGGTACAGCGTGCTTGCCCGACGTGGGTACTTTCCTGTGGAAGAGCTCAGCACGTTCCGAAAGCTCAACAGCCGACTCCAAGGTCACCCCGCCACAGAGGAAGGCCTTCCTGGCATCCGGGTGGCCTCGGGTTCCTTGGGTCAAGGTTTGTCCGTCGCGCTCGGCGCTGCCCAAGTGAAGAAACTGAATGGCGAAGACACTTGGGTGTACTCCCTCCACGGCGACGGCGAATTGCAGGAAGGTCAAATCTGGGAAGCCGCCATGTACGCTGCCCATCACAAGGTGGACAACATCTTGTCCTTCATCGATTGCAATGGACAGCAAATCGACGGAAGCACCGATGACGTGATGTCTCTCGGCGATTTGGCGGGCAAGTGGAAGGCCTTCGGATGGCGTGTCTTGACATGCGATGGCCACGATTTTACAGACCTGCAACGCGTCATTGAAGAGGCCCATGGCCATGTCGGTTCAGGCATTCCCACGGTGGTCTTGATGAAGACTGACATGGGCAAGGGTGTGGACTTCATGGAAGGGACCCACAAATGGCACGGCATTGCGCCAAGTGACGATCAGCTGGCAGACGCACTGAACCAGCTCGAATCGACGTTGGAGGATTACTGATCCTTTTCCGCACATGAATTCCCTTCAAGCCACGCTCCCCTCGTCATGGGGTCAACTCCTTTTGGGTTGCCTCTTGACGTTGTGCACGCTTGAAGGCCAAAGTCAAGTCCAGGCGGACGGCGAGGCGCTTCCCACGCGCATCCTCTTCGTCTTTGATGCGTCCAACAGCATGAATGCGTTTTGGGGTGGGCATCGGAAAATTGAAACCGCGTCCAACCTCCTCAGCGAAACGCTCAGGGAATTGCATCAAGGAAACCAGCTTGAATTGGGTCTGCGCGTCTATGGCCATGGAACGAAGCACGTTCCCGGGAATCAGGATTGCGACGACACCGAGCTCGTGGTGCCCTTCGGAAAGGCGAATAACCTCATCATCAAACAAACCCTCGGCCGCATTCGAGCACAGGGCACCACCCCCATTGCCCGGTCACTCGAACAAGCCGCGTACGATTTCCCAGACGAGCCGGGGCGCAACGTGATCATCCTGATCACCGACGGCATTGAGGCCTGTGATGAGGACCCCTGTGCTGTGAGCCGCGCCTTGCAGGCCAAAGGCATCGTGGTCAAGCCCTTTGTCATCGGCATGGGCATTGAAGAAGACATGGCCAAAGGACTTCGGTGCATCGGCAACTTCTATGATGCGGCAGACCCCGTGGCGTTTGAGCACGTGCTGCAGCTTGTGTTGGAGCAGGCCCTGCACAACACCACCCTGCACATTGAGCTGCTCAATGACGCGGGTGAACCCGTGGTCAGTGATTTGGCCTATTCGTTCACGGACATCCGCACAGAGGTGCATGACCCGCAGTGGGTGCACACCATGCGCTGGAGCAACGCACCGGACACCGTCTACGTCGATCCTCTCCCTACTTACGCGTTCACGGTACACAGCACCCCTCCGCGCACGCTGGATTCGATTGTTCTGAACCCTGGCGTGCACAATGTTTTGACCGTTCCAAACATGGGACAAGGACATCTCACGCCCCAGTTTGCCAGAGGCGTCCGCACCGATTACGGCGCGTTTGACGTGGAATGGCGGATGTCCGACAGTTGCGCTTCGTTCTTCGCGAGCCCTGTGGGACAGGAATTGAAGCTTTGCACGGGCACGTACGACGTGCTCTTCCCCACGCACCCGCCCACCCTCGTACGGGACGTTGATGTGCTGGAGAACAAGCGCAGTGCGGTGGAAATCCCAGCACCGGGTTCGCTGGTGGTTCAAACCGCAACATCTGGCCATGCCGTGGTGGTGGATGCCCAAACCCTGCAACCGGTGTTCCAATTTGAACCCGGTCAGCTCGTGGGCAAACACACCTTGCAACCGGGTGATTACACCCTCATCTTTCGTGCGAGAAACGCGCGAGGCACCTTGTACAGCATTCGAGAATCATTCACCATCGCCTCAGGCAACACCACCAACCTCAACATCCATGGTTGACACCCACCACATCACTCTTTCGCCCACGGAATCCAAAGACACGCGCTCGGGATTTGGGCAAGGTTTGCTCGAAGCCGGGCAACAAAACGACAGCGTCCTCGGACTGTGTGCGGATTTGACCGGCTCGCTCAAAATGAACGCCTTCAAGGACGCGTTTCCTGAGCGCTTTTTTCAGGTCGGCATTGCGGAGGCCAACATGATGGGCGTGGCCGCAGGAATGACCATCGGAGGCAAGATTCCATTCACCGGAACCTTCGCGAACTTCTCCACCGGCCGTGTGTACGACCAAATCCGTCAGAGCATTGCCTACTCCGAGAAGAACGTCAAGATCTGCGCATCTCACGCGGGTTTGACCTTGGGTGAAGATGGTGCGACCCACCAAATCTTGGAAGACATCGGCATGATGAAGATGCTACCCAACATGACGGTGGTGGTTCCTGCCGACTACGAACAAACCCGCCAGGCCACATTGGCGATTGCCAAGCACCACGGCCCTGTTTATCTCCGGTTTGGACGTCCAAAGGTGCCTGTATTCATTGACGCCGAGGCCCCTTTTGAATTGGGCAAAATCCAAAAGGTCATCTCTGGTACAGACCTGACCATTGTTGCGTGTGGGCACCTCGTTTGGGAGGCCGTGCAGGCAGCCATAGAGCTCTCCAAAGATGGCATTCACGCAGAAGTCCTCAACGTGCACACGATCAAGCCGCTCGACGAGATGACGCTGATTGAGTCGGCCCAAAAAACAGGCCGCGTTCTCGTGGCCGAAGAGCACCAACGTCTCGGTGGTCTCGGAAGCAGTGTGGCGCAATGTCTGGCCACAAACCACCCCACTCCGATGGATTTTGTGGCCGTGGAAGACCAGTTTGGAGAAAGCGGTACGCCAGCCCAATTGATGCAGAAATACGGCTTGGATGCCCCGTCCATTGTACGCAAGTCCAAGGCCTTGATTGGCAAGTAAATCCTCGAATAAAATCCGAAAAAGGGCAGCTCATGGCTGCCCTTTTTTCATGGTCAAGAGTTGTAGACTTTAGTGTGCAGACACTTCCAGGGAGGCGATCGCCGCGTACAATTTGTCCTTCAGCGAGTCGGATGCCTTTGTCAGCGGCAAGCGCACATTGCCCTCACACAGGCCCAAGTGTACCATCGCAGCTTTGACGCCAGCTGGGTTGCCTTCTTCAAACATCAGCGACATCAGAGGCTTCAATGCGGCGTGCGTGATTCTCGCTTCGTGGATCTGTCCAAAAGACGCCTGCTCCACCATCGCTGCCATGGGCGTCGGAAACGCATTGCCCAAGACAGAAATCAATCCCTCCGCCCCCATGGCCACTGTGGGCATGGCCAGGGCATCGTCTCCCGACCACACCGCAAAATGCTCCGGACGGTTGGCAAGGATGTCGCCAATCTGGTCCAAGTCGCCGCTTGCCTCTTTGATGCCGACCACATTGGGGTGGTTGGCCAATGCCAATGTGGTCTCCGCCGACATGTTGCACGCGGTCCGGCCAGGAACGTTGTAGAGAATAACAGGTCGTTGGGCAGCGTCCGCGACGGCCGTGTAATGGGCTCTTAATCCCTCTTGCCCAGGCTTGTTGTAGGCCGGGGTAGCCACAAGAAATGCGGCAACGCCATTCACGTCCCAGCCATGGATGCGCTCGCACAATTCAGCTGTGTTGTTTCCTGTGACTCC
This sequence comes from uncultured Flavobacteriales bacterium, assembly GCA_965658245.1. Taxonomy (GTDB): domain Bacteria; phylum Bacteroidota; class Bacteroidia; order Flavobacteriales_D; family Sanyastnellaceae; genus UBA11663. The sequence goes on along the minus strand of CBFHRO010000005.1, from coordinate 43,343 downwards.
GACCACCACGGGCAGTCGTCCAGCATTGACCTCCAAAACAAAGTCCACCACACGACGTTGCTCATCTGCACTCAATGTCGGCGTCTCTCCCGTCGTGCCAAGCACCACGAGGAAGGCCGTACCTCCATCGATTTGGTGTTCCACCATTTTTTGAAGGGCCGGGAAATCGACGTTTCCCTGCGCGTTAAAAGGGGTCACCATGGCGACACCCAAACCGTGAAGTGAAGACAGAACTTGAGTCATTGCAAGTCGATTTTGTTCAAGAAGACAATGGTGCGTTCGGTATGTTCACGCCACTCGTCCATGGGATCCTGGAGGATGACGTCAACCTCTTCAAGGTCCTCTGAATCCTCTGAGGGTTCACGGACCAGCTGCAAATCCAAATCCTTGTTCCAATCCGGATTCTCCGCACCGACCTTCATGCCTGCTGCACTGGCCCTAACGATGAATTTCAGCGGAAGAACTGGCTCGAGCTCTAGATCAATCAAGATGTCAAATGGCGTATCCACGAAAGCCTCAAATTCCTTGACGGGCCAACCGTACCAGTTCAAATCGCCCTTGCAGAAATATCCCGAATCCAGTTTTTTAACCAGCCAAGTGGGTGTGTCTTTGGTGTCTTCATGCACGTAGCTCATCATGCCCACGCGCTTGACTCCGAATTCGTCCTTCAATCGCTTGGCCAATGCCTTGACTTCCCTGAAGTGTGCGTGGTCACGCTCGAGATACACCAAACCCACGCTGTTGGCGCGACTCAAGGAACACCCCTTGCGCTCACGTTCTCCAATACGCATGCGATTGAGGCGCCAAAGAAATATGCGTTCCTTCCAAGTCACGATTTTCAAAAGTACTCGCGACCCGTCTCGTTTTCACAGCAAGAAACGCCGCAAAGCCGCCAAAGTTTCCCACAGCAACAGAGAAAGTCGTGGGTATTGGCACAATTCATGCTCCTTTGGTGGAAATTACCCCTCAAAATCAACCCAATGAACCTTCGCATCTTCTCCCTCGCCTTCGCCACCATTTGCGCCATCGCCTCCATCACTTCATGTTCCAACATGGAAGGAAGCCAAGTGAAAACGCCATTTTCAGGAAAGAAGTACTTCTCCGATGCCCGTCACTTTCGCGCGGTCGGCATGGGACAAAGCGCCAACCTCAGCATTGCCAAAAGCAAGGCAGAACTCGAATCAAGGAAAGCTCTGGCACAGCAAGTGCAAACGAACCTCAAGGTGGTGTCAGACAATTACGCCCAGGAACTCGTGGGCCATCAAGCTTCTGAGGCCATTGAACGATTTGAGACCCTCGCACGTGAAGTCACCAACACCACGATCGGCGACATCCGAACGTTGGGTGAGGACATCCGCCAACTCGACGACAACACCTATCGGGTGCATGTCGCCATTGAAGTGAAGAAAAAGGCCATGTTTCGATTTCTGAAAGACAAAGCCCGGAGCGACGCCAAAATCTCAGAGCTCGTTCGCTCGCAAATGGTCATTCTTCTTGACAAGGAGATTGATCGCCTCGACAGCGAGGACGAGTAATGGTCCCGTCAAGTCCAGCCCTCAGTCCAACTCGAAGCGGGCTCCGAACTCCTTCTGAAATTTGGCCATCTTGGGCGCAATGACAGCACGGCAATAGGGCGCTTCCTTGTTGAGGTCGTAGTACGCTTGGTGATAGTCCTCCGCAGGATAGAACGCCTCAAACGCTTTCACTTCGGTCACGATGGGATTGGGGCACTTCGCTTGGGCCAGTTCAACGGCTTGTTCAATGTCTCCCACTTGCACAGGATCATGCCAATAAATGGCGCTCCGGTACTGGGTTCCAACATCGGCACCTTGGCGATTGAGGGTCGTGGGATCATGCGTGGCAAAAAAGACCTCCAAGATGTCGGCCAAACTCACCTTCGATGCATCGTATGTCAGTTGAACCACTTCCGCGTGGCCTGTTCGTCCCGTGCACACTTCTCGGTATCCCGGGTTTTTGATGTGGCCTCCTGAGTATCCCGATTCACCAGAAAGTACACCAGGGATGGCTTCAAAAACCGCTTCGACACACCAAAAGCAGCCCGCCCCCAATGTGATGGTGGCGTGATCAGAAGAAGGAAGGTTGGAGGACGATTGGGCCATGGCAGCAGTTCCGATTGCAAAGAAAAATGAGAAAAACAACTTGTTCATGCTGCAAGAAAATCCTGAACAAGTACAACCTCCAACATCTTGGGACAAGTTGGGCATCAGATGCCTCCAACGCGGTACCTCAAGAAGCATGTTTGGAGTGAGATCTCCGGTTGCGACCCTTCCCACAGTGCAGAAACATCGCCCGTACGGAAACCGATTTCCCATCCATTTTCGAGGCTGACGCGCATGGATGCAGGGAAACGCCATACATCGGAACTGCCTCGCTGGATGCCTGACTCCACAATCCAAGCATTCGTGATGCGCAGCCCGCCTGACACTCCCCCTGTCCATCCCCCATTGCTCAGAGCTTCACGACTTCGCGCTGTGAGGTTGGCTGCGACCACCACAGGACCCGCGGGACGAAAACCCGCACCAACCGAAACCAACGGACGGTTGGACACCCTGCGTGTTGCAGATTCACTTGTTTGAAACCAGGTGTCAGCATCCAACACATCAATCGCACCAGAAAGCCAATTGTCCGGGTCGATTGCCCCTTCTGAAGATCCAAAAGCAGACACGCCCAAGTCGATGTCATTCACGCTGTATGATTCGCCTTCCCACGTCATGCGGCCGATGTCCACCAATGACACGGAGAGCCATGCACCATCCGCCCGCGACAACACCCCCCCAAAATCAAGCCCCCAACCGTGGCCAGCAGGACTGATGATGCCCAACCATTCGGCAGAAGGCCCACCCCCAAGAAGAGAATCCAGGCTTTGAAAATTCGAAATCTTGAAGCCGTCAGAGCGCGCCCCAAAGGCCACCACTTCTCCTTCTTCCGTGTGAATGTCAAAATAGGCTGTACCCAGAAGCGCACGTATGCCGACGCCTGTGTGCAGAGACCAGCCCTCCACGGCATTGCCCCAAACCCTGGAGATGCCCAACTCATGCGTGCGCATGGATTGGTAAGAAAGAGAAGTCTCTTCCAGCAAGTTGGCCAAGGTGGCATTGCCTGCGACGGTGACGCCCTCCCACAAGTCCCCAAGCTCAAAATCATAGTCCTCCACCGAAACCACCTCTCCGGTCTCCACCAATTCAATTTCCGAGAACAGGTCAAGTCCCCCATCGGCAAACAGCTTGGCGGTCTTCGAACTCAAGGTGATGTTTGCGGATACGCCTCTGCGATTGGCATATGCAATGCCCCAATTCCCGAACCGGCGTGCAAACGCGGCGGAAAGAAAAGACATGTTGAGGGAGAGCTGTTCATCAGTGAGCGCATTCAGCCATTCTTCTGAGGTCCAAGGCTCGTTGTTTTCTCCTTCGCGACCGAGCACTTGATCCCACATTGCGCCACGATCGAGCAAGTTGGACTTCAAAGACAAACCACCTTCGAATCCACCCGTCACTTTCTGAAAATCACCAGCCCAACCGGCGTGGGTAAGCAAGGCCGGGTTGTAACCCAGCGCCCTGTAATCAGAACTCAATGCAAAGGGACTTGCCGCGCCTTGAACGTGCGTTCGGTCCAATTGACCCGCGGCCATGAATGAAACGCAGCAACAGAAAAAGAAAAGGACAAATCGGTTCATGTCCTCTAGTTACAAAAAATCAGACAGGAATGTTCCAGCCAAACACGTCTTCACCTGATCCATAACGCACACCATCCAAAAGTGCTTTCACCTTGGGAGCCACCTCCCAAGCCGACATCGCGGGCAAGTCCCAATCCCCATTGGGCAACCCCAACGTACAAATGGGTGACACAGTCGCGGCGGTGCCAAGCCCAAATGCTTCCGTCAGACGCCCCTCAGCTGATGCATCGATCAACTCCTGTACGGTGACTTTGCGCTCCTCCACTTCCACCCCGTGATGTCTCATCAATTGGACTGCGCTTGCCCGAGTGATGCCCGCCAGCACGGTGTCACTCGTTTGAGGCACCACCATCTTGCCATCCAACACAAAGGCCACGTTCATGGTGCCGCATTCTTCCACCGCGGTATGGGTGGCTGCATCGGTCCATAAAATCTGGTCGTACCCTTCAGACTTGGCAAGTTCTGTTGGGAACAAAGAGCCCGCATAGTTGCCGGCGGCTTTGGCTGCCCCTGTCCCCCCCATGGCCGCACGGGTGTAGTGCAACTCCACCTTGACCTTCACGGCCTTGGTGTAGTAGGCACCCACAGGGCAGGTGAAAATGCAGAACCGGTATTCTTGGCTTGGACGAACGCCTACATGAGACTCCGTGGCAAACATGAATGGCCGAATGTACAAGGCGCTGTCGGGGGCATTGGGGACCCAGCCCGAGTCCAATTTGAGCATCTCGACCAAAGCTTGGAAGAAAATGTCTTCAGGAACTTCAGGCATGCCCATCCGCTTCGCAGAGATGTTGAAGCGTTTGATGTTTTCTCCAGGTCGGAACATGGCCACGCCTCCGTCCTTTTGGCGAAAGGCCTTCATGCCCTCAAAAATGGCCTGTCCGTAGTGCAAGGACATCATCGCTGGGGAAAAGGTCATGGGACCGTAAGACGAAATTTCACCTCGCTTCCATTCGCCGTCGGCGTAATCCATCACAAACATGTGATCGGAAAACACCTTTCCAAATGCCAAATTGGAAAAGTCCACGCCCTCAAGCCTGCTCGTCTCTACACGGGAAATGTCAAAATCCAACGTCTTGTAATCCTCCATCAGCATAGCCTTTCATTTAGGTGGTGCAAAAATCGCACATCTCAGGCCCCGATGCAAATGCGCCAGCCGCCAACAAGTGTTGAATGTGTGGTTCAGGAATCCGCTTGGAACAGGAACTTGTTGGGACTCACAAGCCCAGTCTTCACCGCATACATCACCATCGCCGCGGTGTTGTTGACCCCCAACTTGGACATGATGTTCTTCCTGTGGGTGGTGATGGTGTGGGTGCTGAGAAAGAGCTTGTCCGCAACTTGGGTGTTGGTCAGCCCCTCTGCGATCAATTCAAGCACCTCCGTCTCCCTTCCACTCAGGTGGATGGGATCGCAGGAGAGCGGCAAGGATTCCAAATCATCGACATCGATGGATTCCTGCCGGATGCGATCCAAGATTTGTCCGCAAAAAAACGTCCCGCCTTTGGACGTCTCACGAATGGCATCTTCCACTTCTCCGAGGTCGCAATCCTTTTTGATGTAGCTGTCGACCCCCGCTTTCAACGCATTCACCAAGGTGTGACCGCTTTGTTGGGTTGTAATGGCCAAAATGCGTGTCGCAGGACGATTCGCCTTGATGGCGCGTACCACATCAATGTCAAACCCTTCCGACAAAAAATCCACCACCACGACATCGGGTGCGAAGGATTGCACCAATCCCGTCAAATCTTTTCCATTGGAAGCTTCTCCAATGACCTCAACCCCCTCAATTTGGCGCACCATGTTCCGCACACCCAGCCTGAACAGGGCACTGCTGTCGCCTATGGCGAGGTTGGTCTTGGAGAGCGGAGACATTGCTTAGAATGATTCTACACAAAGATAGATGTTGACCTGTCAATGCCGTGTCAAAGTCTCCACAGGAGACCATCCTTTGCCAACACCACATTGGGGTGCTCCCGAAGCGCTTCATCGCGCAAGGCATCGAGGTCTTTGTATCTCAAACTGACGTGCCCAAGCATCAACGTTTCCACCTCGGCTTGGCGCGCCAACCTCCCTGCTTCTTTGGTGGTGCTGTGATGGGTCGACTTGGCACGTTCGGCATCCGCGTCATTGAACGTGGCATCGTGATAAAGCAGCGTGGCGCCTTGGGCTGCATTGCGGAGCATGTCACATGGACGCGTATCCGCAGAATACACGTAGCTCCGTGCTTTCCTCGGGGGGGTGCACCACAATCCCGGACTCAAATCACGTCCTTCAAAGCCGATCGACTCACCGCGCTTGAGCGCCTGACGGACATGGAAAGGAAGCCGTGCCTCGCGGGCTTTCTGCCCATTCAACTTCCACGGCAGGGAATGTTCCTCGACACGCAAACCACAACAAGGAATGCGGTGCTTGACAGGAATGCTGCGCAGCCGATAATGGTCTGTCTCGTGAAGGGTTTGGACTTCGGTCTGAGACCAAACATGCACGCAAACATCAAAAGACAGATGCGCTTGGATGCTGCCCCATGTGTGACGCAACCACGCCTCCAATTCAGGAGGCCCCCAAATGTCGATGGCCTCTTGCCGCCCCAGAAGCGACATGGTGCTCAAAAGGCCCGGCAACCCGAGCACGTGGTCGCCATGCATGTGGCTGATGAAGACGCCCTTGAGCTTCTGAAACCGTCTCTTGTTCTTGCGGAGTGCGAGCTGAACCCCCTCTCCCGCATCAATCAAGTAGGTGTGGCCGTGAATGTCCAGAAACTGAGACGTGGTGCCCCTCGAAGGAACTGGCACCGCCGCTCCTGTTCCGAGAAACACCACGTCAAACGTCATCACGTGGAAGCGCGTTTGTGCGCTTAGTGTTGGATGAGTATCTGCTTGAAGGTCAAGCCTTCTTTGTTCGCAACGCGCAACACATACACACCGTTCGCGAAGTCGCTCGTCCGGACCACTGCGCGCTGTTGGCCGCGGCCTTCTGCGACAACCTGTCCTTGAAGTCCAACCAACGACCAAGCACTGCCCAAGGGCAATCCCTGCATGACCAACACGTCGTGCGCGGGATTCGGAAATGCCTGCCACGCGCCCTGAATGTCCTCCAATCCTGTGATCAATTGAATGTCTTCAACCTCCACTGAACAGCCGATGCTGTCCACGACCAGGACACTGAAGTCCCCAGCATCCAGTCCTTCGAGTGTCTCTCCTGTACCCAGGATGAATCCATCTCCGTCGTACCACGTGGCTGTCCAAGGGCCTTCCGCATTTTCGACGTTCACCGCCAGCGCCCCATTGACCTCACCTTCGTCGGCGTTGGTCACCAACACCTCTGCTGTGAGGGTGCAGTCCAGTCCTTCATCAATGACAACCCAACCACCAAACTCACTCTCGCAATCGGCGGTGGTGATCAACACGCTGAATGTGCCCGGGTTTGTCACCGACACCGATTCACCCGTGCCAATTTGGAGGCCCGACGAATTGAACCACGCTATTTCTGTGGCCACAACGCCCTCCGCCAAAGACACCGTCAGCGTTCCTTGAGTCCCGTTCAAGCTGTTTGCATTCACCACATCTACACCCTCAATGAGGGGGCAATTCACCCGCAAGCTGAAGTTGTCAAACGTGAATGGAGCGTTGAACGGAGTGAAAATGGTTGCCCAAGCTTCCACGTCAATGGAAACCTTGTAATCTCCTGCACGGTCGGGCACGCCTTGAATGGCGGCACAGTATTGCAAGCCCCCCAAAAATGTGTTCTCATTGGGAGAATCGCCGTTGTTGTTCAACACCACTTCCAGACCAATTTCCGGAGCATGAAACACTTCGTCCGTGGCGAGGTCCGTGAAAACCACACCCGAATAAATTCCGTTTGCATCAATCATGTCCTGAAGGACAATCACGCTGTCCACGGGAAGGGTTGGCGGGTACGTCGAGTCGATGCCAGCTGCGGTCGCTGGGATGAGAATGTGGAGCACATCGAAGTAGGGCTCGTCCAACATCCCATCGACAAACGCTTCTCCCGCGACAGGATCCGGAGACACACCGAATTCGGCATCGCCGAAATCGTAATCGATGTCACACTGGCTGAAAGCCCACGTCAGGGTGATCATTCCGAAGCAAGTCAGGACGATTTGCGCGTACTTATTCATGGGAAAGGGATTGAATCAATTTTGAGAGGCATCGTCTGAAGCCCCCAACTCTTTTTCTGTGGCCTCCATGTACACGAAATCCACAGCCTCATTGACCGTGGGCGTAATGTTCAAGACACGGTCGAGCTGAGAAATCTGGACCAACTTCTCCACAGTGGGCTGCAGACCACAAAGAACAAACGTTCCTTGCTCGTCTCTGCACATACGGTTGCCGACCAAAACGGCACTCAATCCACTGGAATCACAGTAGCGCGATTCGGTCAAATCCAACACAATGTTGAGCTGACCTGATTTGGCCAACTGAACCAATTCAGCCTTCAAATCAGGGGCGTGGAGCGCGTCAAGTTTCTCAACGGTGCTTGTCACAATGGCGACACGGTCGCGGTGTTCAATGGTAAACTTCATGGGGAATCGTTCGGTCAAATATAGGTCGGACGGGCGTGGAATCTCAACCCCGCCCTTGGGCAAGCAAATAAAGCACAGCCATGCGCACCGCCACCCCGTTTTCCACTTGGTCCAAAATGATGGCGTGCTCGCTGTCAGCCACTTCGCTGCTGATCTCCACACCGCGGTTGATCGGGCCCGGGTGCATGATGGTCAACGGCTTTGCTGCCTGTGAAAGCCGTTCAAGGGTCAGTCCAAAATTCATGGTGTACTCGCGCAGCGACGGGAAGAAGCGAACCGCATCATTGGGTCCTTGTCGTTCCAGTTGAATGCGCAACATGTTTAAGGCATCTGCCCAACAAATGGTGTCGTCCAAATCGTGGCTAACCTCCACCCCCAACTTGCTCAGATGTTTTGGAATCAAGGTGTGAGGACCACAAACACGCACCTCCGCTCCCAACGTTTGCAACGCCAAGATGTTGGACAGTGCCACCCTAGAGTGTTGAATGTCCCCCACAATCGCAATGCGTTTGCCCTCCAAATCTCCTCCAAATTGCGCGCGCAAACTAAACGTATCGAGCAAAGCTTGCGTCGGGTGCTCATGGGTGCCGTCCCCTGCATTCACAATGGGCACATCGATTTTGGACGACAAAAAATGGGGCGCCCCGGGATGCGGATGACGCATGACCACCATGTCGACCTTCATGGCCAAAATGTTGTTCACCGTGTCCACCAACGTTTCGCCCTTTTTGACAGAAGAACCCGCCGCAGAAAAATTGACCACGTCGGCGGACAGACGCTTCTCCGCCAGCTCAAATGAAAGTCGGGTACGAGTTGAATTTTCGAAAAACAAATTCGCCACCGTCAAGTCCCGCAAGGACGGCACTTTTTTAATGGGGCGATTCAAAACATCCTTGAATTCCTTCGCCGTGGCATGAATCAACTCGATGTCCTCACGCGTCAATCCGCGAATGCCCAACAAGCTCTTTTGCGACAAGTTGTGGTTCTCGTTCATGACGGTTTGGCATTCAAAAGCATGACGCGGTCAGAACCGTGCTCTTCGCTCCATTCAACTTTGACGTGTTGCGCCCCAATGCTGTCGACGTGCTTTCCAATGTAATTGGGCTCAATCGGCAACTCTCTGGAAAACCGGCGGTCAATCAGCACTGCAAGTGACACTGATTGCGGCCGACCGTGCGCCAACAGCGCATCCAATCCCGCGCGAATCGTCCTGCCCGTAAAGAGCACGTCATCCACCAACACCACATGCCGTGACTCCACAGTGAACCCCATGTCATTGACATTGGGAGAAAGTGGCTTCTCGTGTGTCCGGAAATCGTCCCTGAAAAACGTCACGTCCAGCTTGCCGCAGTGAATGTTCATGCCAGGAAGCAATTCTTCCAAGCGAGCTTTCAATCGTGCGGCAAGCCGCGTCCCACGTGGTTGCAGGCCGACCAAATCGGTTTGAGAAAAATCGTGGTGTTCGATCAACTGATGAGCCAATCGATCAAGGATGAGCGCAAACTGCGCGGGAGAAATCAGAACCTGATCCTGCATGTTACAGCGCAAAGATACGGGCAAAAAAAAGGAGGCCAACCGACCTCCTTTTCTTTCAGTTCGCTCGAATGAATCAAGCGTTGTCGTCCTTCTTGTCGTCCTCCGCCGAAGCGTCGTCCGCAGCTGGAGCGTCTTCCGCCTTGGGGGCTTCTTCAGCCTTGGGGGCTTCCTCAGCAGGCGCTTCCGCCTTCTTGGCAGCTGCCTTTTTCTTGGGAGTCGCCTTTTTCTTGGGAGCCTCTTCTTCGGAACCACCTTCCATCTGCTCTTTGAGCGCCGTCAAGACATCCAAATCACCGAAGGTGCTCTTCTCAACGTTGGCATTCACGCTGTCCATCATGCGCGTGGAGCCGCCACCGCCACCGCCCGAAGAACGTGGTTTCTTAGGTGCGTCAGACTTTGCAGGTCCTTCTTCGTAGGTACGCAAGTGGCTCACCGTGATGCGCTTCGCGTTGCGGTTGAATTCCAACACGACAAACTCGTCTTGGCCATCCACGCCGAGCGTGCTGCCGTCTTGCTTGACCAAGTGCTTGGAGTGGCAGGTGCCTTCCAATCCGTAGGGAAGCGCGATGGTGGCGTGTCCGCCTTCCACCTTGACCACAGTCGCTTGGTGCTTGCTGCCCACCGCGAACACACTTTCGAAGACCTCCCATGGGTTTTCTTCGATCTGCTTGTGACCGAGGCTCATGCGGCGGTTCTCCTTGTCGAGTTCGAGAACCACGACTTCGATTTCATCCCCCACGTTGCAGAACTCAGAGGGGTGCTTGATTTTCTTCGACCAGCTGAGGTCAGAAATGTGCACAAGGCCATCGATGCCTTCTTCCAACTCAACGAAGAGGCCGAAGTTGGTGAAGTTGCGTACCGTGCCTTTTTGCTTGGATTCCACGGGGTAACGGGCTTCGATGTCCTCCCACGGATCTTTCGACAATTGCTTGAGACCGAGGGACATCTTGCGCTCCTCGCGGTCGATGCCCAAAATCATGCATTCGATTTCGTCGTTGACCTTCAAGAAGTCCTGGGCGCTGCGCAAGTGCTGTGACCAAGAAATCTCGCTGACGTGGAGCAGACCCTCCACACCTGGTGCGATTTCAACGAAGGCTCCGTAGTCGGCCATGACCACCACGCGGCCCTTGATTTTGGTTCCTTCGACCAAGTCTTCGGAAAGTGCGTCCCATGGGTGCGGCGTGAGCTGCTTCATGCCCAAGGCAATGCGCTTCTTCTCGTCGTCGAAGTTCAAAATGACCACGTTGATCTTTTGGTCCACTTCCACCATCTCTTCTGGGTGGCCCACACGGCCGTAGCTCATGTCTGTGATGTGCACCAAGCCGTCGACGCCGCCCAAGTCCACAAACACCCCGTAAGATGTGATGTTCTTGACCATGCCTTCGAGCACCTGGCCCACTTCGAGACCCTGGATGATGAGGCGCTTCTGCTCTTCGAGTTCGGCTTCGATGAGTGCCTTGTGAGACACCACCACGTTTTTGAACTCTTGGTTGATTTTGACGACCTTGAATTCCATCTGCTTTCCGACGTATTCGTCGAAATCACGGATGGGTTTCACGTCCACTTGTGAACCTGGCAAGAATGCCTCCAGTCCAAACACGTCGACAATCAACCCCCCCTTGGTGCGGCACTTGACCGTGCCTTGGATGATCATGTCTTCGTCTTTGGCCTTATTCACCTTGTCCCAAGCGTCGTAGATGCGTGCCGTTTTGTGGCTCACCACGAGTTGGCCGTTGGCATCTTCTTGCTTCTCGATGAAGACAGGAACTTTGTCGCCAGCCTTCAATTCGGGGTTGTATCGGAACTCAGAAGCGCCAATGACACCTTCTGATTTGTAACCAATGTTGACCACCACTTCCTTTTTTCCAATGGAAATGACAGTGCCTTCAATGACCTCCTTTTCCTTGATCAAGGTCAAGCTTGACTCATACAAGTCCTCGAGGCGCTTGCGCTCTTCAGGGGTGTAATCGTCCTGTGCGCTTTCAAACGCATCCCAATCAAAATCTCCTGTAGGCTTTGCAAGCTCACGGGGCTCGGTTGGGGTGGGTTCTGGTGCAGCTTCGGCGGCAGGCGCTTCAGCAGCAGGCGCTTCCTCGATTGCAGGTTCAGAAGGGGTTTCGGGAGCTGCTTCTGCAGCAGCTTCTGCAGCTTGTTCAGCTGCTTCAGGAGCCTTGGCCTCTTGGTTTTCCAAGTTGGCGTCTTCAGGCTTTTGGGTGTCGTCGTTCATACGTCACCAATGTGTTGGGCCTCGCTGCAGGGAGCGCTGCGGAGTGATACTTCCTTTGCCCTGCCAAAGATGAATGGGCGGCAAAAGTACACACTTTCAGAGCAATTGCCAACCCTGCGGGACTTTGTTTCTGAGTCAGTTGGGCATGATGGTCATGCGCTGCGCCCTCCCTTCACTGTCAACGAACACAAACGTGCCGCGCAAGTTGAGAGGCAACGCGTGTCGGCCTGGCTCAAAATCGGCGACATGTTTGCCGTCCATGCCCCACATCGACACAGACTCGCCGAAGGTGATGAGGCTTCCTGCCAATGCGGGGTTGGGTCCGTGGAACAAGCGGTGTGGCTCCGACTCCAATGTCATCTGCGATTCCGTGCAGTCGTTGCAGTCGTTGGGCGTGGGATCCAACACCCATTGAAATGGCCCCATGCCATTGGGAATGCGGGCATAGGAATGGTCAGGCTCACTGGCCCCAAAATGCACACTGTCTGCAATGGTGAATCCGTCCGGAGACCGAAGGACCAACGCTTCCCCGCCGTTGTTCAAGCGAAATTCCATGTGATTCCAGCCTTGTTCTGGGTCGTTGTCTGCCCAAAACAACTTGTACCCGTTCGGCTCAATCACCGCACTCGGGCCTGCATCCAGGGGGATGCGCCACTTTGTGGGGTTGTTCAATTTGTCCGTCAAGTAGTACCCCGACAGGTCCACGAGGTTGTCTGTGGGATTGTGAATTTCCACCCAATCCTCAAGTTCTCCTGCCTCGTCCAACAGCCCTCCAAGGTTGTAGGTCAAACACTCATTGATGACCACTGGTGCGGGCGGAATGACCACCAAGGAGTTGGTCACCCTCGGGGTGGGCGTGTCGAAGAACACCGCATTGTTTGCGCCATCGAATTCGCGGCCGTAGGAAATGTTGGCGAATGACGTCAGGACCTCAAGTTCATCAGCGATGACCATGTCAGGACCGATGAGCCGAAAGATTTGGGCTTCCACAGGAGGAACAAGGTCAAGGTGGTGCCCCCCCTCTTCAGGTTCGCCATCCAGCCAAAGCAACAAAAACCCTTCAGCCTCGACGGTGGTTTCCGCCGGATTGTCGACGGGCAACGTGTAGGATGCCCCACCCCCTGTCATGACGGTGTAACCGCCCAAGTTGACTTGAAAGGCATTGGGGTTGTAAACCTCCAACCACGGCTCAAACTCAAAGGACTCGTCCACCAACACAGCGGTGTTTTCAAGCAAAGCTTCATTGAGATAGAGAAACGGTGTGGGGACGGGAGTTTGGGCATTGGTTTCCTCGGGCGTGGGCACATTGAAGTATTCCCACGTCTCACAACCGTCGCAAGACCTGCCGTAACTGATGTCGGTTTGCTGCGGAGGATACACAATGGAGTCAAGCACAGTGATGCCGTCCGGCGCTGTGAGCCAAACCCCTTCATTTTCAGGGCTCAATTTGAAATTGGCGTGCAACACGCCCTGCGCGCTGTCTTGGTCAAGCCAAATGACAAGATGGTCTCCAGGAGTCAAGAAAGTCGAGCCAGGGTCGGAGTCGGGAAACGTGTATTTCGTCAAATTCAGCGGGTCGTCAGATATGTGATACCCAGAGAGTTGAATCAGCCCCCCTGGATTGTAGATCTCCACCCAATCGTCAAACTCAAAAAAGTCGTCGTAATGGGCCAGGTCGTTGGAGGCCATGAGCTCGTTGATCACGGGCGTTTGGGCAAGGGCAAAAGTGGTTTGCAACCCAAAGACCACAGCCCACCCCCACATTCTCACCCGTCGTTGACCATTTTCATTCCTCATGATGTCCTGTTTGTTTCCATTCGTAACCCTCATTCTTCGACAAGGGTTGCGTTGAGAAAACCCTCTGATTGAATGCCCTCCAAGAGACGCTCGGCTTCCCCAAGGTCATTGAAGGAGCGCGTAAAATAGGTGGTCTGCCCAAACAACTGCACACTTCGCACCCCCCAATCCGCCGCCTTGAAAAGCAACGTCGCCACATCTTTGGAGGGCACCGTCCCGTAGTATTTCGCAATGTCGATGTGCCACATTGTGACCGTGGGGGATGTGTTGATGCTGGATGCGACAAGGGCCGGTGACGCCTGTGTTTCTGGCACTGTTTGTCCTGGGGTGACCCCGGGCTGATTTTCGCCCGTCAGCGCTGTTGGATCCTCAGCCCTCTCCAATTCCTCATTGACATCCGTCAATGCGGGCGATTCGGGCGACAAGGGCACATCCTCCGCTTCCGTTTCCCCGGGTCGCATGACTTCACGCACGCCATTCCTCAATCGGACCACAAAGGCATCGGCAAACGCGTCGAACGCCAAGAGTTCTTCTTTCTTGGATTCGGACGACGCCCGGTCTTGTCTCACCCCAGCATACCATCGCGCCAAACCGTCGGGAAAAGGCTCGTAGATCAGTCGTTCCCCTGCCTGCTCGATCCATTCTTTCTCGGGCACACCCCGAAATGCCCCCACTTGCACCGCATACCAAGTCCCGCGCAAATCCCCCAAGGCTACGGGTGCCCCATGAGACCACATGTCGTCGCTGCCCCAGTCGTCGCTGGACTCCGCATCGGCTTCGGTCTCCGATGCAGTCTTGCCTTCCGATGCCTTGGCCTGCTGCCCACGGATTTCGCCAAGGCTTTGTCTCGCCGTGTCTAATGAATCTCCTGTGACGACGTGCAATGCTTCACGGGGTTTAGGTGCGAGATTGGTGGTGGTCCAGCCCCCGCTCCCAAAAAACACCTCATAGGCATCCAGGACCCCTTGCCGTTTCAACCAGGATTCGATGTCGTTGACCTCGACTTTGGTGGCGTTGTCGGGCAACACCAACACCCAACGCGTCAACCCGTTGGAGCCACTCTCAGACGCGAGCGTGGCTCCTTCCGGCAAGGACCACAATTGTGGATCTCTTCGAAACCAACCGAGATGAACACCACGTGCGCCCAATGCCTGCCCCTTCTGAACCTGATTGAGGATTTGGGCCTTTGCTTCCGGTCTATCACCTGGCGCTGGTTGGGCTGACGTCTCCGTGCCCTTTGACGTTTCAGCCATGGCCAAAGTGCCTGGCAACGCATCTTCTTGCACTGACTTCGCCCAAGCAACACGCATCTCCTCCAACTTGTGTTCAGAGGTCAACGGCCAAGCGGGCAGCAGGGCTTCAATTTGGTCGGGTGACCGAGTCCTCCAATCGGGGTGGCGCAACCATTTCGTCACAATCCAAGTGGCCTCCAACACTTGCCATGCAGTTTGGGCCTCGGAGAGGTCCAAAGAGCCTTGAATCAAATCCGCCAACAATTCCGATTTCTGCGTCTTGAGTCGGGCATGGGCCTCGGCATCTTCTTCCCGTTCCAAAACTGAACCATCTTGGAAGGCCTCAGCAGCCTCAGCAATGACGACGTCAGGGCGCATGACGCTGCCCTTGGAGGCCCGTTCTTCGAGCCAAAGTTGCAATTCGTCTTGCCAAGACACGCCTTTTTCCGGATCCGAATCACCGCCAACCTCTCGGGCAACATCCCCTGCGTAGGAGAGATGTGGACGCTGCATCCAAATGGAACCCCACTCCTCTTCCAAGGAGGTGTTCCATTGAGAACCCTCTGCATGGATGGCGGCCGAAGCCCTGTCACTCGCAAGGTCATCGGAATCAAGGGAAGGGCCGTCTGAGGCTTTGTTCACAGAGACCAAGGGGTCTGTGTCCGCTGCCGACACCGCAAGACCTTTCCACAAACGAATGGCCTGAAGTTGATCGTCCTCCGTCCAATGCGCATCTGCCTCCAACATTTCCAAAATGGACAATCGGGTCCGAATCGAGGCCAGATTTGTCTGCTCTGCGGTTTGACTTTTACGAGACAAGGCGTCGCGAACCCCTTTGGAGTCCCACATCATGGGGTCAAACCACTTGTCGTCCCACTCCATTTTCAATTCTGGTCTTTGCCCCATGACCCAAGCCAACCGAATGGCTTGCGGGTCCAAGCGTTGCATGCCAACCCACGCCTTGGCCAAATTCTCCATCCGCTCATTTTGCCAAGGCGCTTCCACCCATGCGCCATCACCCACGAGCCCAAGTTTGTCTCGAACCTCAGGCAAGACATTTTGATGGTACAAGACACCAGAACGCGCCCAGGCACGCTTGGCCCGTCGGCCGACTTCTTCCACACTCAATGTGCCTGGTGGCCATTTGGTTGAAGCGCGTCGCAACACCACTTCCAATGCCTCCAGCCAAGGTGTTTCGTTCAGAATGACATCTTTGGCCGCCAGTGCCATGACTGCAGAAACCGCCTCTTCCATCCACGCCTCTTGGGTGTCATCCAATGCTCGTTGATACGCCGACAACTCTTGGTATTCATGGGCCTGGGGCAACCGTGCTTGGTCACCCCCTACGTATTGGGAAAGGACACTTGCCGCGATGGCCCGTTCCTCTTTTTCCACTTCAGTCCACCATGGATACGTTTGGAATTGCTGAATCTTTTTGACGTCTTCCTTCTCAGGGGAGACCTCTGCCTTCGCAACCGCATCGTCAGGAATCCATGCTTCCATCTCGAGGTCGTGAACGGCATCCAACACCACCCCCCATCCCCATTCCAAATCCGGACTTGGGGTGGCCTCTTGGGTCAATGGCCTCGCCTCCAACACAGCTGCTCCCTCTTCCACAGTCATCACCATCGCTTGCACCACGGCAGAAGGCGCGTTGGCCTCCGGAACGGCATACGTTCCCTCAATGACGTCTCCATTGATGGTCTCAAACGAATAACGCAAAACCCGACCGCCCCCCACCACCAAGTTCCATTGGCCCCGTTCCTCATTGAGTTCAATTTCTGCAAGCAACTCTGCGGTTCGGGCGTCAGACAATCTCATCGTCCCTGGAATCACCTCGCCGTCGACCCGCCATTGGGTGTTCAAGTGAACGGGGATCTGGGGTTCTCCGTCAAGCTTGACTTCCCAAACCTCAACACCGCCGTACGATGCCTCTCTCCCGGTAACGAGCCATCCAGCCCCTTCCCCTTGCGCAGGGTAATACGCCAAGTCGTCATGAACGGAATTGAACATGGGGCCGAGCGATGCTGGCCATGTCCAAACGCCCCGTTGGCGGCAAGTTTGAAACAAGTCAAATCCACCCACCGTGCCCGGCCGATTGCTGGCGAACGTCAAACATTCAGACGAAGGGTCCCAGACCGGATGAATGTCATCCCAAGCGGAATTCACATGGCTGGGCAAGGGTGAAGTCTGCGCGAACGCCCCATCGTTGTCCAAGGTGGCCATGTGCAAATCCAGCCCTTGGCTTCCCTTTTGCCCCAAGCTGTGGAAGAAAAGTTCCCGCTCTCCACGCCAAAAGGTCACGGGCGAAGCGACGTTGGCTTTCTTGTCCAATTTGGACATCACCTCTTCAGGCGCAAGCATCAACCTCACGCCCTCACGAGACCACTGCACATAGCGAAAAAAGGACGCCTCAGGGACGCTGATGGCATCCAATTGTTGCAACGACTGCCTGGATTCAAACGTGGTTGGCAGGGAACGCGCTTGGGCCAAAGCATGTTCACAGTCCTCGAGCCAAGCATCCTTTTTGCCGGCCTCATCCAAGGCCTTCAACAAGGCAGATTCCGCAAGTTGTGGCTCCCCTTGCAGCATCCACGCCTTGCCCCACCAAAGCCATCCTTCCCCACTCAAATCTCCTGCATCCGCCAAGGACGCAAGGCGTTGAATGCCTTCGTCGCGCATCCGGGCATCGTGAAGCAACGTGGCGGCGTATCGCATTTGCAAGAAGACGTCGGTGCCGTCCAAGCTCAACAATTCTGCCATCCGACGATGGGCCAACTCCCAATGTTCGTCTTCAAATGCAGTCATGGCCTCCTCGCGCAACTGCTCAGGTGACAGCGCTTGCTGACACGTCGCCTGCGGAGAGGCGAACACCAAAACTGCGACACAGCAAGTACCCATCCACAACGCATTCGAGCGCAACAAACATCTCCTCAAGGGGTTGCTGGACAGGAATGGGAAATGGATGGACATGAGAAAGGTGATTCGTTGTGCAAAACGAAGGACGGGGTGAGGACGGGAAGCGCCGTAGTTTTGGGCTTCAAATCATTCACAATGGCCCACGGAACTTTCAACGTACCCTACCCAATCAACGAGCCGGTGCTCAGCTACGCGCCCGGCACCCCAGAACGGGAAGCCCTTCAGGCGGCGTACCAAACCATGTACAACCAAGCTCCCATTGAGGTCCCCATGTATTTGGGAGCAGCGCGGGTCACCACCGACGACAAGCGTGCCATGACGCCCCCACACGAGCACGGCAAAGTCTTGGGCCACTTCAGCTACGGAACCGCCGATCACGTGACACAGGCCATTGACGCGGCGCTCTCCGCACGTGATGCATGGTCGAGCTTGGGATGGGAACATCGCGCCGCAGTCTTCTTGAAAGCCGCCGACCTCATTGCGGGACCTTACCGGGCCAAAATCAACGCAGCAACCATGTTGTCGCAAGGCAAAAACTGTTTTCAAGCGGAAATCGACGCCGCCTGTGAATTCGCAGACTTCCTTCGCTTCAACGCCTACTACGCCCAGGAAATTCATGCGCAACAGCCCGAATCGGCAGATGGGATTTGGAACCGGTTGGAGTACCGTCCACTTGAGGGGTTTGTGTTTGCCATCACCCCGTTCAATTTCACCGCCATCTCGGGCAACCTGCCTGCAGTGGCAGCCTTGATGGGCAACGTCGTGGTTTGGAAACCCTCAGACACCCAAGTCTACAGCGCCCAAGTCATCATGGAGATTTTCCAAGAAGCAGGCGTGCCCGATGGCGTCATCAACATGGTCACCTGCGACGGGCCTGTGGCGGGCGAGGTGGTCTTCAAGCACCGCGACTTTGCAGGCCTGCACTTCACAGGCTCCACGGGGGTGTTCCGGCACCTTTGGAAAACGATTGGCGAAAACCTCGAATTGTACCGCAGCTATCCACGCATCGTGGGCGAGACGGGGGGCAAGGACTTCGTGGTGGCGCACCCAAGTGCCCAAGTCAGCGCTGTCGCCACCGGTTTGATTCGGGGTGCGTTTGAATTCCAAGGCCAAAAATGCAGCGCTGCCTCGCGCGCGTACATGCCGGCCTCGATTTGGCCAGCCATCAAATCAGAAATGCAAGCCGAGCTCGCCACGCTCAAGATGGGGTCTCCGGAAGATTTCGGGAACTTCATCAACGCCGTGATTGACCGCCGGGCATTTGACAAGATCAAAAGCTACATCGATCACGCCAAGTCCGCCTCGGACGCCGAAATCATCGCAGGCGGACGGTGCGACGATAGCGTGGGCTACTTCATCGAACCGACGGTCATCGAGACCTCCAACGCCCACTTCAAGAGCATGGTCGAAGAAATCTTCGGTCCAGTCTTGACGGTGTTCGTCTACGATGACAGCGCCGACAACGCCTTTGAGCAAGTGCTCGAATTGGTGGACTCCACCTCCGAGTACGCCTTGACCGGCGCCGTCTTCTCACAAGACCGCTATGCCCTGGATCTGGCTTCCAAGAAGCTCGAACATGCCGCCGGCAACTTCTATCTCAATGACAAGCCCACGGGCGCAGTGGTGGGACAGCAGCCCTTCGGTGGTGCACGTGGATCCGGCACCAACGACAAGGCGGGATCCTATTTGAATTTGTTGCGCTGGGTCAGCCCACGAACGATCAAAGAAACCTTGGTCCCTCCCACGGACTACCGCTACCCCTTCCTCGGCTGAGGATGCTGGGATCTGAACACAAAAAAGGCGCCTCGGGGCGCCTTTTTTGATTCACCGTGAATCATATCACGGAACTGCAGAACTCAATCTTCCTCGTAGGGACTTGCAGGAATGGTGGACATGTCCACCCGCTGCGCCTTGCCGCCCATCGCCGATTTGAATGCCTTGCCGTATTCCGCCTTCAGCTGTCCGTCCTCTTGAAGCCATTTGGTGAGTACCACCAATTTGTCCTTCTTTCCTGCACGTCCCACCGTCGTGATTTTGCCGTGAACCGTTCGAAGACGGAAGGCTGAATTCAAGATGCTCGCTTTGGCTGATTTGGCACGGGCTTCCGGGATTTTGTGAATGGACATGGCGTCCGCCACCAGTTCATCGTAACTCATGGGGCGGTTCCGTGCCCTCAGACGCTTTTGAATGAAGGTGCCCCAAATGCTCTTGGGGCCACGCTTTTTCGCAGGGACGCCTTTGGCAGTCATCACTTTTCCAGTGGGGGCCTCCTTGGTTTTGGAGGAACCGCCGAGCTTGACCAACATCATGTCCACGTGGGCCAGTTCTGCCGTCAATCGGAAGTGTTCTTTTTGGAAATGCACTTTGAGCGCATCGATTTCTTTCGCAGTAAACTCAATTTTTCCCATCACTAAAAACAATATTTTAAATTGAGGCTGATCATCTCAAATCGCCTGAACATTGGCAAAACTAGTCAACAGCAGGACATCGGCACACACGTCACTGTTGCAATTACAAACCTGCAATCATCATGCACAAATCCAATGACATGGAGAAGGGAGACACGTTTCCGCATCCCCCTTCGAAAATTTCGGTGTAAGCCGGATTCTGTTCCCCGAAGGGCCCTGCCATTGATCTACGCGACCTACCCTCTGGCTCAAGCGGGACGCCTTCAAACGCCAGTTTACATGGTCTTGCAACCCACAAGGTTTACCCAAGCCGCAAGGTCACCCTTACGCTGGTGAGCTCTTACCTCACCTTTTCACCCTTGCCTGTGCCCGAAGGCCATCGGCGGTTTGAATCTCTGTGGCACTGTCTGTCACGTTCCGTTGAACGCGCCTTTCTTTTCAAAAAGTGTGGCTCCCTATGTTGTCCGGACTTTCCTCCCCACAAGTGAGGCGGCAGAGTCAACCGAACCCCAAAAATACGACACCCAATCGCCGTTTGACATTAGCTTCGCATTTGGACAGTGTTTTGCCCCCTCCCTGTGACCCACCATTTCTACATGCTCCACAAGCCCTTTGGCGTGCTCAGTCAACATTCTGACGAAGGCCAAAAGCGCGGTTGGGGCAGTTTGGGGTTGCCCTTTCCAAGCGATGTGTACTCCATTGGCCGGTTGGATGCCGACAGCGAGGGACTCTTGCTGTTCACCAACAACAACCGTCTCAAGACGCGCTTACTCGACCCCAAAGAAGCCCACGCCCGAACCTACCACGTTCAGGTGGAAGGCGAAGTCAGCGATGACCAATTGTCACGGTTGCGTGCGCCCATGGAACTTCGAATCAAAGGAAAGTCCTTCACCACACGCGGTTGTGAGGCGCGCGTCATTGATCCCTCCTGGCCTCCCCGCACACCCCCCATCCGGGTGCGGAAAACCGTGCCTGATTCTTGGTTGGAGTTGACCCTGTACGAAGGAAAAAACAGGCAGGTTCGAAGAATGACCGCCGCTGTGGGCCTGCCCACCTTGCGTTTGATTCGGGTGGCCATGGGGCCTTGGCGCCTGGATGCCTTGCAGCCTGGCGAATGGATTGAACACGACATCCCCTCTTGAGCATGATGATTTTTGGCTGGATGTTGGCCCCCCTCCGAACCGTGCTGGCCATCCTGCATACGGCATTGTGCAGCGTCGTGGGCCTGATCGCCATGGCCCTGAACGAGAAGAATGGCGAGTGGGTCATGTGGCGCGTTGGACGACAACTTTGGAGCAGGCCGCTTTTGCGTGGCCTTTTGGGCGCCCCCCTGGACATTCAAATCCATCCCGAAGCCCAAGCTCTGGCAGACGAGAAACGCGGGGTCGTACTCGTCGCGAACCACACCAGCCTTTTGGACATCAACGCCGCATTTGCAGCAAGCCCAACTCCAATTGTCTTTTTGAGCAAAGCCAGCATTCGAAAGGTGCCCCTGTTGGGCAAGCTGAATGAATTGGCGGGCACGGTGTTTGTCGAACGGGGCAACAGGGCATCGTCCGAAAAGGCCGTGAATCAACTGACCCAAACCCTTCTTCACGGCCGGAGCGTGTTGGTGTTTCCCGAGGGTACGCGCAGTGAAGACGGGACCTTGAAGCCATTCAAAAAGGGCGCCTTTCATTTGGCACAAGCCGCTGGAGCACCCATCGTGCCCATGCACATTTCAGGCACCTGGGACAGACTCAACCCTGGAGCTGCACTCATCAAACCATCTAAGAAAGCGATTCAGGTCCGCATTGGGGCACCTGTTGTTGGGCAAGACAAGACACCTGCAGAAATGATGACGCAAGCCCAATTGGCGGTCTCCACATTGTCCCTTTGACTCGTCCTCACTTCCGAGGCAGCATGCCATCCAAAATGGCACGCTGGGCATCCAAACCTGACGCATCTCTTGCGCCACCAAGCACGCTCATGTGGGGATGAGTCAAGTCCTCGGGGACAAACGACATTTGGCCCGCACACACCACAACAAAGTCCACCTTTTGAACATACGGCGTCCCATCTTCCATGGTGACGTGAAACCCGGCCTCATCAATGTGTCCATAGGTGACACCCGTCCACTGTTTGACGCCCCGTTGCTTCAATGTGTTTCGGTGAATCCATCCTGTCGTCTTCCCAAGTCCTTTGCCCATTTTCCCAGGACGACGCTGATACATCTCCACCTTGCATCGACTCTGTGTTCTTAGGGGCGTGGCCAAACCGCCCCGCGATTCGAGCGTCACATCCACCCCCCAAGAAGCCATGAATCCGCGTTCATCGCCATCGTGGGTCAAGAAATCGGCCACGTCGAAACCAATGCCGCCGGCCCCTACAATGGCCACTTTCCCCGTCACGTGGACCGAACCCTTCAAGACATCAACATAACTGACGACCTCCGGACGATTGGCGCCTGGGATGTTGAGCGGGCGTGGCCTCACACCCGTGGCCGCAATGACCTCGTCAAAAGATGCCACGTCCTGCGTGGTGGCCTGGACACCCAACCGCACCTCCACGCCCAAATGCTCAAGCTGGGTTCGGAAGTAGCGGATCGTTTCGTTGAATTCAAATTTGCCAGGAATCTTCTGGGCCAACAGGAATTGTCCGCCGAGCTCCGTTTGCCGTTCAAAGAGCACAACTGCGGCACCAAGTCGGGCGCGTTCCAGCGCGGCACTCATCCCTGCCGGCCCACCTCCCACGACGGCAATCCGCTTGCCATGAAGCATGTCGCCGCTCTTTCCCCCACGTAGAAGCAGATCTTGGGCGCCCTCCGGCCTTGGGATGGCAGGGTAGTCGCCTTCGTGGCACGCCCTTGGGTTCACCAAGCACGACGACACTTTCTGCTGGAAGACGTGGTCCAAACACGCTTGATTGCACCCAATGCAGGTGTTGATGTCTTTGGGTCGTGACAGGCGGGCTTTTTTGACCAAATGCGGATCGGCCAAAAAAGGCCTCGCCATGCTCACCATGTCCGCACACCCTTCGGCCAGCGCCTCCTCGCAGGTGGCGGGGTCATTGAATCGGTTGGTCGTCACCAAGGGGACGTCGACCGTCCCCATGAGTTTCTGAGTCACAAAGCGAAAACCACCGCGGGGCACCATGGTCGCAATGGTGGGGATTCGGGCTTCATGCCAACCAATGCCCGTGTTGATGATGTTGGCACCGGCGTGCTCGACGATTTGGGCCAGCTGCTCGATCTCGTGCCAATTGGAACCTCCGGCCACCAAATCGAGCATGCTCAGACGGTACATGATCAAAAAATCATTTCCCACAGCTTCCCGCATGCGAGACAATATGGCCTCAGGAAAGCGGCACCTGCGCGCAAAGTCTCCGCCCCACTCGTCGTTCCGATGGTTGGTCTCTGTCGCCAAAAATTGGTTGATCAAATAGCCTTCGGAGCCCATGACTTCCACCCCATCGTACCCCGCTTCTCTGGCGAGCACCGCCGAACGAACAAAATCTTGAATCGTGCGTTCCACCCCCCGTGAACCCAATGCCCTTGGGGTGAACCTGCCGATGGGTGCCTTGAGACCTGAAGGGGCCACATTGAACGGGGTGTACGCATAACGCCCCGCATGCAAAATCTGCATGACGATGCGACCACCTTCGGCATGCACCGCCTCGGGAATCACCCGGTGCTGTGCCACGTGCCTTGAAGACGTCATCCGGGAACCGCCCCACGCCACCACACCCGCTCGATTGGGCGCGATGCCCCCAGTCACCATCAAGCCCACTTCGCCTGCAGCTCGCTCAGCGTAAAACGCAGCCAGCTTGTCCATGCCCCCTTTTTCCTCTTCGAGTCCGGTGTGCATGCTGCCCATCAAGATCCGATTGGGCAGGGTCATGAACCCCAAATCAAGGGGCTGAAAAACACGTGGGTACAGGGCATGCGCGTTCATGCGTTTGAATGTACGCAGGAACGAATCATCCTTTCCTCAATCGTCAAACTCTCTGAAGCGTTCCACAAAATCCCTCTTCGCCTTCATTTGGTTGTCCAATTGAAGAATGAATTCCTTCCCACCTTCTTTGATGCGCTTTTCCGAGTCTTTCAATTCTTGAACCACCGTTTGGATTCCGGTGGCCTCAGGCCCAAGTTCTTCGCGGCTTGCAAGACTCATGACCCCTTGATTCGCCCTGTATTCGAAGAAATACCACTGCTTCTTGCCCAAATGCAAGTACAACAAAATGCGCCCACTTTTCCGGTCAATGGCCATTTTGCCGCGAAGGGTGCGCCAAACGTTGTGCTCCCCCATGGTGGCCACTGACAGGTCGCCTTCACTGATCCACCAATGCTCGTATTCGTCATAGCGCCACTCCATCATGTGAAAGATCATGGCATGACGGACCTCCTTGGGGACCCCCTTTTTGTATTCAGCTTTGTCATCGGCATCGAGTGCCAAGACCCATTTGGCTGCCTCATCCACCCCCACGAGTTCATTCAACATGTACTCGTAGTTGCCCATTTCAAAACTTGCGCCGCTCGTTTGATCTGCGTTTTGAAGCAACTCGGAGAGGTACTCCAAAATCGCATTGGGCATGGGCATGTCAATGACCATGCCGCCGCGCAACACCATTTGGTCCTTGGACGTGGAGATCTCCCCAATGAAAGATTGGGTGAGCAAGTGCTTTTCTGGAAGGTCAAAAGGCGCCCGGCCCTGTTGGTACACATCGCAGCCGCCGCGCGACATGTACGTCATCGTGCCCGGCAGCATGTTGTTCTTGAGCTTGGCGTCGTTGGTCACCACATAGCGATCTTTCCTTTTGTCGTAGCGCAAGAACCCACGTGGCACCATGAAGGAACGGTCTGAACGAACGGGCTTCTTGGTGAAGAATGTGGGATACATCGAGTTGATGCCCCCGACATTGTGGGTCCAGCCAACACCCAAGTGAGACTTGCCCATTTCCGTGACCATGGAGTCGATCGGGATGGCCACGTCTTGGGGGTTGATGACACCCACAAACTCCACCCATTCGTTGGCAAAGTCGTCGCACTCAAATTGCATTTGGGCACCTCCGGCAAACTCAAGATCCTTTCGTCCCGCTTCGAGATTCACGCGTCCACGAAAAGCGAATTCAGGACTCAAATAAAGTTCATCACCCGCCCGCACAATCCCACGACCGTACGTGCGATGCGCCGTGTCCACGGCGAGCTCGTTCAAGCGAATCGGCCACTCCTTGCCGATGGCATCGACGTACGTTTTGCTCGCGGCCCCTTCGTAATCGAGACGCCCCTTGATTTGGACATTCGCATCGTACAAGCGGTGATAGCGCGTGACATCGTTGGCAAAGATCTCTGCTCCGGAGAGCGGATCCATGACAGCATCGCGACGCACGGTCACCAGCCCGTCGCCTGGCTTGATCTCGGCATCTGCCACCGCGAGTGATTTGACATCTCGACATGCAACGTAGGCCTCATCCACCTTGTACGTGGCTGCAGGGCTCAGAAAATGCAGCCCATCTTGGTCTTCATGTTGGGAGAAAAAATTGCTCTGATCTCGGTCCGCCAATTCCTGGAATGTCATGGCTGACGGATCGATGAGTGTATTCAACAAATCGAGCCTCTCTTCATCCATGAACCAAGAAAACTCATCCATCAAGCACTGGTAACGAATGGCCGGAAGGTCGATGAGCGTGGCCCCTTCACGTGCTTTGAAATCGCCACGACGGGCATCGAAATCCACATGGGCGGAGACATTGTCTGTTCCGAACGCGACTTCGTTCAAATCAGATCCTTGGAGTTCAAATGCCCCCACGTCGGCATCGATGATTCGCTCTTTCATCACGAAGCCCTGAGACGTCAAGGCTGCGCGCTCGAAGTGAAACGTCCCTCGACCCGTCATTTGTGGTTCCGACAACGCCAACTCCCCTTCCAAGAACACATTCTCCCCAAAGAATTGCAGTGAATCCAACGGCGTGGACCGCACATACAAGCGCTTGCCGCCAGAATGCAAACCGAAGTCCGCCACCTCGGCACGGACGAGGGGGATTTCACCTGGCTTCGCTACGTTGTCGTAAGAGGTTGTCCGACCATAGGCCGAATCGGGAACAAATGTGTTGTCCATCCCCGCCATGTGGGAGGTCAAAAAATCAATGGAGCCTGGACCGTGAAGCCCACCGAGGTTCAGCGTCAAATCTCCCTTCACGGTCCCCAAGCCCCCGTACAAAGGATAGCCTTGCGCCGGGGTGGTTCGGGTGAAACCCAAGCTGTAGTCCTCCATCAAGCGCAAAGGCTCGACGAGGTCTGGCACAATGCCCCCCGCCAAAAGCTCCCCTTCAAGAATCAAGTCTTCCTTGCTGAAGTTGTCCAAACTGTCGATCACAAAAGGATCCACCGCGTAATTGAAATCATCCCGATGGTACGCTCCTCGACAAATCACGTCGGCGTCGTAGTAGACGTGAGACACTTCACGGCTCGTCAAAATGGGATACTGCGTGTATCGATCGCTTTTCCAACCAGACTTGTTGTTGGGATGGTCGATTTCCAGTGTCCCTGTGACCTCCTCGATTGTGCTCGCCACCCAACGCAATCGGGGGTTGCCATAGGCGTCGTACTCCCCATCGATCTCTGCTTTGATGCGCAACGACTCGGCCTGTCGAACCTCCAATTTGAACGCCTCGTAATCAAACGCGAACCGTGCGCCAGCCAATTCAAACTTGCCCGCTTGAATGACGCCATTGAACTCAAAACTCCGGTTTTTGCCGAGCGCGAGCTCACCACCTTCAGGCACAATTTGCACATCTTGCGCCTCACTGACACCAAAGCGCCCAATGCCCTTCATTTCCAGCCGCAAATTGTTGAGGCTGAGCATGGCATTGGTCGAGGAGTGACGTGGGTTGGAATAGAACGCCAGCACGTCGTGGTCGATGACCCCTTTGCGCGCTTTGATGTGGCGTTCTGCCCGGGGTTTGACCTGACAATATCGCGTGGCAATGTCGAGGTCCACGTAGCCCGCGTTGGTGAGCCCAATCAGCAACATTCGGGCCTGTTCTTCTTGCAGCCCCAAGTAGTCTGCATACTCTTCAGAATAGAAGGAGCTTACCCCGCGTTTGGACATGTATCGTGCCAATTCAGCAAGAGGGTGAATGGGGTCGATGCCCATCATTTGATCATACACGTCGCGCTCAAAGCAATCGAGACTTCGAAACGCCGCAGGTTCTGGACGATCGCTGGTCAATCGCCGGAATTCCACTGCAGGGCTGCCCAGCTCCCATTCAACGGCTTCTACTTCCATTTCCACCATGTGGTAGGTGTCCATGAAGGGCTGTTGTCCAACCCCTTCGAGTTGGCGCGTTGCCCTGAACAATTTCAATTTGTCAAGGTACCTGACTTTGATGTCAGGATGATAAATGCTGTCCTCCCCCAGGAGCATGGTCATCCGTGCGTGCGTCGCGTCGATCGCCTCGTCGGAAAACAAAACTTCATTGGACCAACAACGAATGAACAAGGTGTCGTGGTTCATGATGGTGATTTGGGCCCATTGTCCATCTGACCCTGTCCCTGCGAGCTTCGACCCTCGAACTTGCAGACCGCCTTCGTAGGAGACACCAGGAAAAACATCGTCCAATCTGACACGCCCGGTGCGCGACTCAAAACGTGGGTACGTCCTCCGCGACAGCTTGTCCTCGCTCTGCACTTTGAAACTGAACACCCCATCCAATGGGAGGTCAAACAACGTGCTTCTCAAGCGCGCCTCTTCCGTGGTGAATGAGCTTCCCTTCATGCGCACCTCGAACGTTCCGAGTTCGGCGGACAGTTCGCCTTCATTCGTGGTCCGTTCCCATTCCACCCGTCCCTGACTTCCATAAAAGCGCCCTTCCAAGGGATGGAACCTTCCATTCACTTCTCGCACCCGGGAACTGTCTCCCTTGGACAGACAAACCAGCGTGCCACCCTGGCAAGACACCATGGGCTCTCCCGAGGCATCCATCTCCAAATGAAGGATGCCACCCCGAATGTGCCATGTGGCCGCATTTGACGCAAAGAGTTGGCCTTCCAAGAAAAGTCCTTGCGACAAGGACAAGTACGATTCGCATTCCTTGCGTTCCTTGGGATGGTCTATGAAATAGGTGATTTGCGCATGCCAATCTTCCCAAGTCTTCCAATTCCCACGCTCAAGGAGCACATGAGCCCCTTTGAAATACCCCAAAATGCCGGTGCTGAATTTCGTCCTGTTGGATTCAAGAAAGCGAACCATCTTGATGAATTGCTGCCTCCGCTCCTCGCCCACAGCATCCCCTTCAAAAGCATAGGAGAAGTCTCGACGCAACCATTTGGCTTCTTTGGAGCTAATTTCGGCAGCCTTGCGCTCCATCTCTTTGAGGAAAGCCGTGGCGTCCTCCGAGGTCTCGTTGGTTTGGGCATGGGAAAGAAGCCCCAAACAAAGGGTCGACAGCACCAGGCACACGCGTTTGATCATGCACCGAAGGTAGAATCCGACAACTGCCGGGGAGGCCTTGTCAGACCGAAGGTTTCCCACAATGCATGCACGCCCATCCTTCTCGGACATCGACGCCATGAACATGCAAGCCTTGGGCTTCCACTGCAGCAGACAACACAGGAACATCTCCTTCGAAAAAACCGCTGAGCAACAGGTGTCCACCTCGCTTCAACGTGCGGGTGTATCGCATCATGTCAGCCACGAGAACGTTTTTGTGAATGTTGGCACAAACAACATCCCAAGATTCGGGATCCATGTCGTCACACGCCGAGCCATCTCCTTGGAAAAACGTGAGTTGGGAAGACGTCAAATCAGGGTTCAAGGCCACGTTGTCCATCGAATTCTGCACCGCGTCGTGCTCGATGTCCACGCCCACAATGCGGGTCGCCCCCTCTTTGGCAGCCACGAGGGCAAGCACCCCTGTGCCACACCCCATGTCAAGCACCTCGCGACCTTGCAGCGGAAGGGCAAGCAAGCGCGCCGTCATCAAATGTGTGGTTGCATGGTGCCCCGTGCCAAAACTCATTTGGGGTGCCACCACCACATCCACTCCCCGTTTGGGCGCTTCGTGAAAGGGCGCCCGAAGGGTGCACGCCACCTCGCCACGGTCGTCCAAGACGACCACTTGCGGGTATTCGGACTCCCACTTGGCATTCCAATTTTCTTGGTCCACCACACGCTTCTCGACGTCTACACTGGCGAACGATGCAATGAGTGCGAGCTGTTCATCCGCATCATGCACATTCACTTCTTCCACTTCTCCATGGGCGAGAACGCCTTTGTCATGGGGCTCAAACATGGAAAATCCACATTCGTTGAGGTAGGCCACCGCAATCTCACGAGCCGGCAACACAGGGTCCAAAAGGACGTTCCAAGTGTGAAATTGCTTGACCACCGTTCAACCGTTCAAGGCAGGGTGGCCTGCAATCACTCCTTGGAAGTCTTCAGGCTTCAACGAGGCGCCACCGATGAGTCCGCCATTGATGTCTTTTTGGGAGAAGAGCTCCTGCGCATTCCCCGGCTTGCAAGACCCCCCGTACAACACGGGAATCGACTCGGCCACTTCTTCTCCGAAGGCCTCTGTCAACCACCCCCGAATGTTGGCATGCATGTCCTGGGCCTGCTCTGAAGTGGCGGTCACCCCTGTCCCAATGGCCCAGACAGGCTCGTAGGCCACAATGACTTTGTCCATTTGATCCACTGGAATGCGAAGCACGCCTGCTTGGAGTTGTTGAAGCACCACGTCCTCCGCGCGTCCCGCCTCGCGTTCTTGAAGGGTCTCTCCACAGCAAAACACCACGATCAGTTCTGAGGCAAGCAGTGCATCCACTTTGGCAGCGACCACGGCATCTGAGTCCCCAAAACGCGCCCGACGTTCGCTGTGCCCCACAATGGCGCCGTCCACCCCACAGGATTTCAACATTTCTGCCGTGTACTCCCCTGTATGCGCGCCAAATCCATCTGCACTGACGTTCTGGGCAAGCACACGCAATCCCGCAGGCGCATCCGTTGCGCATGACGCCAAATAGGGCGCAGGCATGGCCACCATGACCTCGACGCCACTGTGGGCCTCGAGCCATCCCGACATGCCATCCATCCACGCCCGTGCCTCGTTCAACAATTTGTTGCTTTTCCAGTTTCCAGCTACGACGTTCCTCATCACTTTTGTTCTTTCGTTTGGACGCCAAAAATCGACATCCCAAGCGTCATCTCCTCATGTCTTCGCAAGAAACTTCCCACGAACTCGACGCCCCATTGCAGGCCCTGCTCGAGGCGCATTGGGGGTTCACCTCCCTGCGACCGTTTCAAGAAGGCCCGGTAAGAGACCTCGCACGAGGCAGTCACGTTGTGGCCTTGCTTCCCACCGGCGGCGGGAAAAGCTTGTGCTTTCAATTGCCTGCCCTTGCACGAGGCGGATTGTGCCTCGTGGTCACCCCGCTCATTGCGTTGATGGAGGACCAATGCGACCAATTGCGGCGCAGAGGCATTCGTGCAGAGGCTTGGATCGGCAACAACGGCGACCGCGTGCTGGACAACGTTCGGTTTGGGAAGACCCAATTCCTGTATTTGTCGCCAGAACGGCTGAACCACCCGCTTTTTTTGGCACGACATGGGTTTTGGGACGTTCGGACCGTTGTCGTCGACGAGGCCCATTGCATCAGTCAATGGGGGCACGACTTCCGGCCCGCATTCCAGAACATTTCCTCGCTCCAGGACCTCTTTCCGGAGGCCGCTTGGGCGGCCGTGACAGCGACAGCCACACATGAAGTGCTTCGGGACATCGCTTCTCAAATGCCACCAGATGCCTGCATTCACACAGCGTCCATGCGGCGTGCCAATTTGCACTACCAAGTGTCGTTGTGGGGAGACCGAGATGCCGTGTTGCTGCACGATGCGACGAAGCAAACAGGTCAAGGATTGATCTACACCCAAAGTCGTCACGAAAGCGAACGCTGGAGTCAGCGCCTTCAATCTGCAGGCCTACAAGCGGCCTCTTTTCATGCAGGGCTGCCCGCCAAAGAGAAACAGCGCCGGCAACAACAATGGATGTCTGGGAGACTGCAGGTGTTGGCATGCACCAGTGCGTTTGGCATGGGCATTGACGCACCGCACGTTCGTTGGGTGTTTCACGCGGGTCCCACGCCCAACCTCGAGTCTTACATTCAGGAGGCCGGGCGCGCGGGAAGAGACGGACAACCTGCGACGTGCATTCTTTATGTGGAAGAAGCCGACTTCAACACCCTTCGCCATCGAATTGAACGCCAATTCCCCGAGCCCAGCGACATCCAGAGGGCCTACCAATGGGCTGCCAACGCATCACATGCCACGCACGGAGAACAACCGACCGACGCGTTTGAGGTAAGTGAAGTCCAACACCTTCCTTCCCTGCGTTTGTTGGCGCTGGCTGGGCATTTTGAAATGACTGAGAGCCCGCCCGCGAACGCTGCTCGTGGCACACTCACTTGGCTTGGCTCCTCCTCCCAGGCCCAACCCACTTCTCTCATCGAAGCACTTGCCGAATGGACACAACGACACGCGAGCGCTGGGCCTAAGGACGTTGAATTGACCTCCTTAACGCAATCCATCAATCAGCGGAGCACGCGCAAAGGAGGTTGGACGGCCGAGGAGGTCCAAATGCAACTTGAGGCGCTGGATGGCATGGGATGGCTCGATTGGCAGCCCCAAGGCCCAAGACACCGAATCAAGTGGAAAAGACCTCGCCAAGTGACAAGCACCATCGCGGTCGACCGAAGCCGGCTTGCGTTGATGTTGTCCAAGCTGAAAGAGGTCCGGCGATATGCGCTTGCGCAAGGGAATTGCCGCGCCAAAGTGCTCGAAGAGGCCTTTGCCGACGCCGTCCATGACGCGTGCGGATCTTGTGATGTCTGCACTTCGGACAAGAAACAATGGCGAAGTCATCTCAAAGAAATCCTTTCCCACGGCCCCATCCAACCCCACGATTTCATCCTGTCCCATGCTCCGGGACATCGGCAGGACGTGCGGGCCATGCTTGCGACTTGGTATCGAAGCGGAGCAATCGAAGCCAATGAGCATTGGATTCGGTGGGCCGGCAAAGAAGCCCAGGGTTAATTTTGTCCCATGAATCCAGTCACCTCCACCGCCCTTTCTACGGTCACGCTGAAAGCCAAACGAGATCAAAGCATTCGACGCAAGCACCCTTGGGTGTTCAGTGGCGGCATCAAGCACGTTCAAGGCGATCCGCAAGCAGGTGACTGGGTCAAGGTGTGCGCCAACAAAGGCGGCATCCTCGGATGGGGGCATTATGCGCCCAACGCAAGCATTGCGGTTCGCATGTTGACCTTTGACGAGAATTGTCCTGACGGCCCATGGTGGCACGCCCAAATTGCCCAGGCCGTTTCTGTTCGAAGGGATCTCGGACTCTTCCAAACCGACACCCAAAATGCATGTCGCCTTGTGCACGCCGAAGGCGATGGCCTGCCAGGCCTGATTGCAGATTTGTACAACGGCGTTTTGGTGATGCAATGTCACACACCTGGGATGCATCGCGCCATGCCCATTCTCATCGAGGCCTTCCGCGAGGCCTTGGGAGACATCTTGGTGGGCATTTACGACAAGAGTGCCAAGACCCTGCTCAAAAATGGCGGCGAAGCGAGCGAGGATGGCTGGGTTTGGGGCGGCGCTCCTGCCCAACATTTTGCAACCGAACACGGACATCGTTTTGACATCGATTGGGAACGCGGCCAAAAAACAGGATTCTTCTTGGATCAGCGCGAAAATCGCGCCTTGCTCGGTGCCCTTTCCAAAGGAAAAAAGGTGCTGAATGTGTTCAGTTACACCGGCGGATTCAGCATTTACGCCATGAAGGCGGGGGCAACGGAAGTCCACAGCTTGGACAGCTCCCAGCGTGCACTGGAAGTCTGTGAGGAAAATGTGCGTTTGAATGACCTGCCTGAAAAACAACACAAGTCCATTCAAGCCGATGCCCTCGAGTATTTGAAAACAGATGACCTTGGGGATTACGACATTGTCGTTCTTGACCCGCCTGCGTTTGCCAAAAGGGCATCTGCACGGCATGCTGCTGTGCAGGGCTACAAACGAATCAACCTTCGGGCGCTTGAAGGCATGAAGGCCGGGAGTTTGTTGTTCACCTTTTCATGCAGCCAGGCTGTGGACGATGCGTTGTTCGCCAACACCATTGTCGCCGCAGCCATTCAAGCCGGACGAACTGTCCGAATCTTGCATCGACTGCATCAGCCACCGGACCACCCGGTCAACGTCTTTCATCCAGAGGGATCCTACCTCAAAGGATTGGTGGTTCGGATTGACGACTGATTCAAGGTTGCAATCGGGCGGTCTCCCAGCCCTGTCCACTTGGGTCTTTCCGGCAAACAAGTCGGTCGTGCATGCGAGAGGCCCGGCCTTGCCAAAACTCCATGACCTCAGGCGTGATGGCGTATCCACCCCAGTGCGGGGGCCTCAAAACGTCTTTCCCCTCATGCGCGGCGGATTGTTGGGCAAATTGAGACTCGAGCTCCGCCCGACTGGCCACCTCCGAACTCTGTACTGAGGACCACGCCCCCAGTTGGCTGCCACGAGGTCGGGAGGCGAAATACGCATCCGATTCTACCTCAGAAATGCGGGACACGGAACCACGGATACGCACTTGGCGCTCCGCATGTGGCCAAAAAAAGGTCGCGCCAGCGCGCCCCAAACGTTCGACATCACGACCTTTCTCGCTCAGGTAATTCGTGTAAAACACCAATTGCTCTTGTCGGGTGTCGCGCAGCAAGACGATGCGCCCATGCGGAAACCCTTGTTCGTCGACGGTGCTCAGGGTGAACGCCGTGGGGTCAGACACCCCGGAGTCAACTGCCTCCTTGAGCCATGTCTCGAGCAAAGCCCACGGCCCGTCTGACAGGGACGATTCGTGAAGTTCTCCTTGGGTGTAATCGGTTCTGCTGTGCAAGCTCATTCTCCCAAAGTTCGCGTCCACAACGTTTCTCCGAATGTGTCTTTGACCTCAATGGTGCAACTGCGGTCCTTGCGCGGCCCGTCAAAGGACAATTTGGCGTAGTTGCGCTGCTCCACGTAGGTGCCCTCCACACGCAGAGAATTGCCTTCTTCACGCGCATGTCCCGGCCCTGAAGTCAAAGGGCTCACCGTCAAATCATACAACTTGCGCCCATTGGGCAGTTGCAGTTCCGACAACTCGGTGGTGTGACGGTCTCCAGACAAGAACACCACGCCGCGGATGTCCTCCTCTGAGAGACGTGCAAGGATTTCCTCCCGCTCCGAGGGGAACTGAGAGACATTTTCATACACAGCCGCGTCGTTCAACACTTGCCCCCCAATGCACACAAACTTGTACGGCGCCCGGGACTTGCTCAATGCCTGAATGAGCCAATCGATTTGGGCTTGCCCAAGCACCTGCGGCTCATTGGTCTTGTTTTGATGGTTCACCCGGTATGTCCGGTTGTCCAGCAAGAAAAATTCCATGTCCACAAAACGGAAGGCCGTGGACACACATCTCGGAGATGCTGGCAAGCCGTAACTCGGATTGCTCCAAAAAGTCTCAAATGCCTGACGCGACCAATCGGCGTGAATCCAGCTTCCGTCGCTGTCGTTGGGACCAAAATCGTGATCGTCCCAAATCGCATAGTTGGGACAGGCCTTCAGCAAACCTGTCATCTCCGGGGTTTGCCGTGTGTGGCTGTAGCGATGAAGAAAGCCTGAGTAAGATTGGAAATCCACCTCACGGAGGTAGATGTTGTCGCCCAACCAAAGCATCATGTCCGGTGCTTCAGCAGCCATGCTTTCGAAAATCTCGTAGCCACCGCCGTAAGGTTTTCCGGGGCGATCGTATTCCGCCTCGTTGATGTACGCACAGCTCCCCGTCACAAATGAAAACGGAGGAGGATCCATGCGATAGTCCCACAACACCTGGGTTCGCAATTCCAATCCTTCCGACAAAGGTTCTCCTCCCACCACAAAGACCACATCGTATGTGGTGCCTGGCTCAAGGTTGTCCAACGCCACATGGACTGCATAGGCATCGTCACGTGACGATGTTTGAGCCGGAGTCAAGGTCCAATCATCCTCGCCTTGAACCTTGTATTTGACAAACAAGGAGTCTGCGTCTCTCGTTTGGATCCACAATTGCGCGGATCGCATGCTCACATGCCCAATCATGGGGCCACTGGCCAGTGAAAGATCACCTTGTCCCAGCATGTCCAAGGGCAGTGCAACCGACACAAGCAGCCAGAGCGGAAGTGCAAATCGAATCATGAAGCGAAGATATTGGTGAGCTGAGGTGTCCCTCTGCCTTCGGCGACAAAAAAAGGGAGACCGCATGGTCTCCCTTCAAAATCGCTGTTGTGTGTCTCTTAGCGCGTGACCACGAAAGTCTGAGCTGAAGAGAAGTCCACGTGCTTGGCAGACAGGTTGTACGTGCCAGCAGCGAGGTTGTGCTTCACCAAGATGCGGTTGCCACCAACCACGTCACCTTGGGTGTATTCCTGAGTGAAGACCACCTTTCCGCTGAGGTCAGAAGCCTCAACCACGATGTTTTCCTCACCCAAGACGATGTCTTGATCGAATTTCACGCTGAAGGTGCTCTCAAAAACTGGGTTGGGGAAGATGCTCCACTCCGTGTCCGCGGCAATCCCCGTGAGACCTTCGGTGGCGATGCCTTCGCAGGAACCATCGTTGTAAGTCGCGTCTGCGTTGTAGTTGGCAGCTGAAGCATCTGTGCAACCAAAGACTTTGGCGTCCTCAGAGGTGAACGTCAAGTCGTGAGCGCGCCAAGTTCCACCCTGACCATCACGGCCTTGGAGGTTCAACACACCGGTGGCAGTGCCATCTGTGGTCAATTGCATCAAAAGCACCTTGTTGCCAGAAGCTGCAGCAGCTTGGACGTCGGTAGGAACCACAAACCAAGCACCGTCGGTCACAGTCAACTCTTGACCGGCGAGAAAGTCATTGTAATCAATGCCAATGGTCCAGAGGTTGTTGTCTTCGCTGTTCTTCGCGCCCACAGTCACCCAGCTGTCAAAAGCCAAACCTGGCTCCATGGCCACAATGCTTTCGTTGACGTCAAGAGACGAGTAGCTCCCATATTGGTGCTGGAAGAATGAGCCGGTGGTGGCCACGTTCAAAACGTGATCCTCGGCTGCAAACACAGCGTGAAGAGAGTGTTGGGCTGAAGGCAAAACAGCGTAAACGCGGTACGTGTTGCCTGGGACAGTGCCGTTGTTGTCAACGGCCTCCACCACCAGCTCAACATTGCTGGCAGTCGCGCCGAAACCCATCATCAGGGCGGCAGTCATTGCGAAAAGGTTCTTCATGAGAATAGAATTGTTTGCTTAGTAAGGGATGTATTCAACCTCTCTTTGGAGACGACTACGCCCTAAAGATAGACAAACACATTTTAAATTCCCAAGTCACTCGACAGGAAAATATGTTTTCTTCATCGATGTTAACCGTGAGTTCATCGAAAGCAAAGGCATGTGACATCTTGGCATCATCTCTCGAGCGATGAGGCAGAGAAATTCTGTTTCCCCGCCCAAGCCCAATCAACTCCTCCCCCGCTACCTTCGCAGAACAACGATTCTTCACATGACGAAACTTGGCAACCTGATTTCCAATCAATGGGTGTATGGCGATGGCGAAGGCACCCCATTGCATCATGCCGTTCACGGCCAAATGGTGGCACTCGCAGATTCCGAGGGTCTCGATCTCGAAAGCGCATACACGTATGCCAGAGAGGTCGGAGGACTTGCCTTGCGTTCCATGACGTTTCAAGAACGCGGTCGCATGTTGAAGCGTTTGGCCTTGCACCTGCATGGCATGAAGGAAGAATTTTATCAAGTAAGCTGGGCCACAGGAGCCACGCGTGCCGATTCATGGATTGACATCGAAGGAGGCATTGGAAACCTTTTTGCCAACGCCAGCTTGCGCCGAAAGTTGCCCGACACCTCTTTTGCCACCGACGGCGATTTTGTCCCATTGGGCAAGGAGGGAACGTTTGGGGGACACCACCTCTTGGTCCCCAAACGAGGCGTTGCCGTGCACATCAATGCCTTCAATTTCCCCGTGTGGGGAATGCTGGAAAAGGTGGCGGTCAATTGGCTTGCCGGAGTTCCTGCCATCGTCAAGCCCGCCACTGTGACGTCCTTTCTCACCGAGCGCGTGGTGGCGGCCATCCACGAAAGCGGCATCCTCCCTCCTGGCGCGCTCCAACTGGTCTGTGGGTCTGCAAGAAACATTTTGGACCACGTTGACGAGCGCGATGTGGTGACCTTCACGGGTTCTGCCGCCACGGGAAGACTGCTCAAAGCCAACCCCAGAATCACCGAGTTCTCAGTGCCCTTCAACATGGAGGCCGACTCCTTAAATTCTGCCATCCTGGGTCCTGACGCTGGGCCCGGAACCCCGGAGTTTGACCTGTTTGTCAAGGAGGTTCGGAAAGAAATGACTGTGAAATGCGGCCAAAAATGCACGGCCGTTCGTCGGATTTTTGTGCCTGCGGCATTGTTGGATGCGGTGCAAGATGCCCTTGTGGGTCAACTGGCCAAGACCACCATTGGAGACCCTCAGGTGGACGGGGTGCGCATGGGCGCCCTCGTCGGGAAAGCCCAATGCGAAGACGTGTTGGCGCAGGTCAAGCGCATCGAGGCAGAGGCCGAATGCGTGTTCGGGAGCTCCAAGACTGCAGCATTGATTGGTGCCCAGGCTGAAACAGGAGCCTTCCTCCCTCCCATGCTGATGCGTCATGACAAGCCGCAGGACGCCCAGGCCATCCACGACGTGGAGGCCTTTGGACCTGTCAGCACCCTGATGCCTTACGGGGATTTGGAGGAAGCAGTGGCTTTGGCCGCCAAAGGCAAAGGGTCACTCTGCTGCAGCATCACCACATTCGATCGTCAAGCAGCGGCCACCTTCGTTCGAGAGGCCGCGCCCATGCATGGACGCATCTTGGTGTTGGACCGAGAGTGTGCGAAGGAAAGCACAGGACACGGATCCCCGATGCCATTGCTGGTACATGGAGGTCCCGGTCGGGCCGGAGGTGGAGAAGAAATGGGTGGATTGCGTGGCATCAAACACTACATGCAACGAACTGCGATTCAAGGCCACCCCACCACCCTCAGTGCCATTACTGAACAATACCAGCCAGGCGCTGCGCGTCCAGAGAGCGAGCCCCACGTGTTCCGCAAGCACTTTGAAGAATTGAACGTCGGGGACACAGTGACCACCGCAAGGCACACCGTCACCGAGGCAGACATCGTCAACTTCGCCAATGTGTCGGGGGATCATTTCTACGCACACGTGGATGAGACGAGCCTCGAAGGCACCATGTTCGAGGGTCGTGTGGCCCATGGCTATTACATCCTCAGCAAAGCTGCAGGGCTGTTTGTCGAACCCAGAAAAGGTCCTGTGCTGCTCAACTATGGCATCGATGAATGTCGCTTCACCAAGCCTGTCTACCCGGGCACCACCATCGGGGTGAAATTGACCGTGGTTGAAAAAATTGCGCAGGAGCGTCGCGAACCCGAGGATGTGGCCAAAGGAATCGTTCGCTACCGTGTGGAGGTCGACGATCATGAAGGTGAAGTCGTGGCAGTAGCCACCATCTTGACGATGGTGAAGAAACTTGACCAAGGTCCCGACGCGCTCTGATGAGACGCTTCGGCCCTCAGATTCTCGCAGTTATCTTCCTGGGCCTGACAGGTTTTGGAACCTTGAGGGCCCAAGATGACCTCGATTCCCTGGACAAATGGGTGCGCGAAATGCATCCTGATCCTTTTGTGCGCTGCGGTGAAGCGGCTTGGCTCGGGCAACTTGATGACACCAGAGAACAATGGCTGGCAGCCGCTCCCATGGAACGGATCCGGCTGACCAACGTGTTGCTCCAAACCCTTCAAGACAGCCACAGTGCGGTTTCTGCGTACGATTGGATTTGGGATGTCGAAAAAAAACACGGGACCTTGCCCATCCGTTGGGCCATCGAAGGCCGCGCGTTGTGGGTCTTGGATTCAGGGTTGCCCGGGTTGCCAGAGGACGTGCGTGTGTTGGACATCAATGGAAGCGCTGCCTCGGATGTGGTTCAGGACGCCCTCGATTTGTCGACCATGGAAGGCGCAAGCCACGGAGCCACTTCTCGCACCGCCGCCCACAACATCACGCCTTGGATGCTCGGCAAGGCAGACACAAACGTCATGACCGTCACCTGGTTGGATCCAGAAAGCGGCCTTCCCTTGACACGCTCTTTCAAGGCCACCTCATGGCGCAAGGCGCGACAGGCTTGGGAGGGGATTTCAACCCGACGTCCAGTGGTCGATTGGACGTTTCCAGACGGCAGTCACCTCACGCGCCGGGACAACCGACGTCACCAAAGAGAGGATGAGCGACTGATCACAGAGTGCCGTCCTCGACGGATTCAAACCCACTGGCCTGGCGCCGTGACACTCAAAATCAGCAGCTTTTCTCAAGGCTCGTGGTCACGCTATCACAAGCGTTTGGCCAAGGGCATGGCGCGCGTCAAGGCGTTGGGGTGCCCCCTCGTGGTCGACTTGCGTGGGAACCCTGGCGGCCAATCTCCGCGCATGGAAATGCTTTGGAACCACATGGCCACATCCAAGCGGCATCTACCCTATGCCTTGGTGGCCAAACAAAGCCAAATCACCGCCCGCGCCAATGGCCGGTACTACAAACGCCTGCGCAAAAGATGGGTGGACAAGCATCGCCACCACGCTGCCGATGCCCGGTACATCTACACCATGGCCACCTTGCCCCTGGGCGCTACAGACACCTTGTTTTTCCCTCAAAAGGGTGTCCATCGACAGGCTTTCAGGGGACCCGTGGCCGTTTTGATGGACGGCGAGTCGGCCTCTGCAAGTGTCTCTTTTGCCGGCGCGATCCAGGAATCGAATCGCGGGACCTTGATTGGGGAGTCGTGCATGGGACCGGTCAATGGCACCATGGGCAACCCCTACATGCGCAGGCTGCCCCAATCTGGCATTGTCCTGAGTTTGTCCACGGCCGTCTACATGGCCACGCCATGCGCAGACTGGGGCAGCACGCAACCCATTCAACCCGACTTGGCCGTGCCTGCCATGTGGAGACGAAACAGCCCCCTTTCCCGGGTTGTCCAACGTTGGGTGGACCAGCAAAATCCAAGGCGATGACTGCCAGAGATTTGGTTTTCTTGGGGAGTCTTGTCTTGGCACAGGTCGCATGGAGCCAGTTGCCCGGGATGACCGAATCCATGCGTGCGGCGCAACAAGTCACTTCACAACTTGACCTGGACGAAGCCATGGCACAAGCCCTCCTCGAGGCGGCGCTGCCTTGGGATGCCTGCTTGGGCCATTGGAAGAACGTGCAAGACAGCCTGGAATCTGCGCCCTTAACGGAGGATGCGTTGCTTGATGCCTTGGCTCCTGTTCGGTCTGCCCTCGGAGCGTGCCGGACCAACCGAAGCCTGGCCATGCGCGCCGTGTTGGATTCGGTCGACCAGATGAAATATGATGCACTGGCTTTGCCTGCGCGGCCGAATGTGATGCATTTTGGCATCCACAACCGAATGGATTGCAACGTCTGCAAAACACCTCAAAACCAACCCTGAACCATGTGCAAGCTTGATCGTCTCGTCCTATTTGCTTCCGCCGCATTGATGCTCGGGTGCGGTGGCGCACCTCATGCGTTGCACCGAGAAGTGAACCCTTGG
Source organism: uncultured Flavobacteriales bacterium (assembly GCA_965658245.1). Lineage (GTDB taxonomy): Bacteria > Bacteroidota > Bacteroidia > Flavobacteriales_D > Sanyastnellaceae > UBA11663. The sequence goes on along the minus strand of CBFHRO010000005.1, from coordinate 2,308 downwards.
ATTGGAACGGGTGGACATGGACACACATATCCGGGTGCAACTTCGCCTTTTGGGATGGTTCAATTGAGCCCTGACACCCGATTGGAAGGCTGGGATGGTTGTGGGGGGTATCACGACACAGACAGCCTCATCTATGGCTTCAGCCACACCCACCTTCAAGGCACAGGCGTCAGCGACTACGGAGACATCTTGGTCATGCCCTGCACGCAGTACCGCGGCGGTGAAACCTGGCGCGACAAATACAAGAGTGCTTTTGCCAAATCGTCGGAGCGGGGCCATGCGGGCTACTATGCGGTGCACTTGGACGACCACGGCATCTTGGCCGAATTGACCACGACTCCCCGGGTGGGCATCCACCGGTACACACTCGACGAACCCGACACATTGACGTGGATTGTCGATTTGGACCACCGCGATGAACTCGTTCATTACAGCATTGAACCGCGTGGCACCCGCATGTTGGTTGGACATCGGGTGAGCCAAAATTGGGCGGAGGAACAGCATGTGTATTTCGCCATGGCTTTTGACCGCGACTTCGAATGGGGCGATCAGCTCGGAGAAATCACCAAGTTGGACACCTTGGAAGATGGGAGTTTGGTGCAAGAAATGTCGATGGTTCCGGTGTTCGTGGCCGACTTTGGGGTGCTCTCTGAACTCAACGTTCACGTGGGCTTGAGTTTTTGCGACATCGAAGGTGCCATCCAAAATTTGGAACGCGAAGTGGACGGCTTCGACTTCGACCGTAACCGCAGCCAGTGCGAATCCCAATGGGATGAACAACTTGGACGCATTCGCATCGAAGGGGGCACGCAGGATGAGCGAACCACATTCTACACCGCACTGTACCACGCCACCACGGTCCCGAATGTGGCCAGCGACGTCGACGGCCGCTATCGCGGCACGGACCTCAAGGTTCACCAACTCGCTCCTGGACAAGGCGAGCACTACTCCGTGTTTAGCCTTTGGGACACCTACCGCGCCCTTCACCCCTTGCTCGCTTGGATTGAACCCAACCGCACCCGAGACATGGTCCGAACCATGCTTCGCATGTATGAAGACGGCGGACAATTGCCCGTTTGGGAATTGGCCGCGAACTACACGGGGTGCATGATTGGCTACCACAGCGTTCCCGTGATTGTCGACGCCGAGCAATGGGGTGTGGATGGATGGGACCCAAACCTCGCCCTCGAGGCCATGGTGCAGGCTGCCGATTCCATGCATTTGGGATTGGACGCCTACGCGGCGCTCGGGTACATCCCCTCTGACCATGAACATGAAAGCGTGTCCAAAACGTTGGAATACGCCTTTGACGACGCGTGCATTTCGAGGTACGCAGCAGCGCACAACCGCCCCGAACTGGCCACGCGTTTCGCCAAACGTGCAGCTTCTTGGCAAAACCTCGTCCACCCTGAAACCGGCTTCATCCAGGCGAAGCGAAAGGGCGCGTGGGTGGAAGGGTTTGACCCCCGGGAAGTCAACTTCAACTTCACGGAAGCCAATGGGTGGCAATACCTCTTCGCGCCTGCGCATGACGTCTCGGGACAACGCGACATCCTCGGCGGCGACGAAGGATACTTGCAACGACTCGACGATCTGTTCTCAGCGCCGATTCAAACCACGGGCCGAATTCAACCCGACATCTCTGGGTTGATTGGACAGTATGCCCATGGCAACGAGCCGAGCCATCACGTCGCCTATTTGGCATCGTATGCGGGAGACCCTGGGGCCACGGCATCACGGGTGAGCCAATTGTGTCGCGAGATGTATGCGAACGCCCCGGACGGACTCTGCGGAAATGAAGACTGTGGGCAAATGAGCGCCTGGTTTGTGTGGTCCGCCTTGGGCATGTATCCCGTGACACCGGGCTCTGGTGAGGTCGTTTTGGGGTCCCCCATGTTCAAGCGCGCCGTGATTCAACCGGATGGCGCCTCCACCGCCACGGACATCCGTGCCAGGGGATTGAATGCGCGGGCCAATTGCATCACCGGCATTCGATGGCATGACGCCACAGGGAACTCCTCCCCCATGTTGTCGCGGTCGTTTGTCCCTGTTCGAGACTTGGCTCAAGGAGGCACCCTGGAATTGCACATGGCTTCAAAGCCCAACGACACGTTCGGTCGAGCGGCACAAGACCGTCCCACGTCGGCATGGGAAGCCGACGGGTTTGTGGCCGTTCCGAGCATCACCGCGCCACGAACCTTCCAACAAGAAGCGGCCACTTTCAAACTGGATCACCTGCGCGACGAGGTTCGACTGGAGTGGAGTTTGGACTTGGGCACCACATGGAAGGCCTACACCGAACCCGTCG
>CBFHRO010000004.1:0-61592 GCA_965658245.1 uncultured Flavobacteriales bacterium | reverse complement strand
CAGCGCTCGTCAGAGGGACTGAACTGCTTCGCAGTTCTCGAGCTAACTGGTCACTTCGTGGAGCCGAGGGGAGTCGAACACCTGAATCCGGACCTGATTTGAGCGCTTACTCCGTGGTAGGAGCCTTGATGCCCTGGGCGCGTATGATCAGCGTGCGCATCATGGTCTCTGCTGTGTCGTCGGGAGGTCCGCCCTCGGCTTGTTGGAAGCCGTATGGCGCGTCGGGGCCGTAATCGACCAGGTTGAACCGGAAGATGTAATCATCCGGCCCAGTCGCCTCACCCGAGAAGGTCCCAAACCGCAAGTCGTTCACTTGAAGTTGACCATCGTCGCGGCGAACGGCGTTGAGGTATCCCGCACTGAACCAGCGAAGGGTTGCCAGGGTTGGGTCAGTGTCCATGTTGTGCAGCAGGTCGAGGCCTTTGGCCACAGGCGTGAAGGTCACGGGCACCTCGTCGTAGAACGAGTGTTGGGCGAGCAGGTAGACGTCGCCGGCGTCCACCACCCCGTTCCAAAGGACGTTGTTGAAGATGGTGGGGGTGATGAAGAAGCGTTCGTACGCGATGTCTTGCTCCGCGAGGGCGTTGGAGAAGGTGCGGGACACCCGGTTGTAATGAACCACCGTCAACAGCAAATACGCGCTACTCAGTCCGATGCCCGCCCAGTTCCAAACCGTTCGGCGCCGGTCGGTTCGGGCGAAGCGAGCTGCGACCAGAAGGCAGGTGAGGAACGGCACAGTGTAAATGGGGTCGGCGACAGAAATGGTCCCCCAGGCGACACGCATGTTGGAGAAGGGCGCGAAGATTTGGGTTCCGTAGGTGGTGAAGCAATCGAGCAGGATGTGGGTGAGGAAGCCCCAAAAGAACAGCGCCACCCAACCCCGTAGGTCCGCGTCGGGGGCCTCCCATGTACCGCTGAAATAGTGCCGCTGGCCGTGACGCCACCACCACCAAGCCACGAGCGGGACGTACAGCACAAGGGGCAGCCACTGGCCCGGCGCCAGAATCATGGTCAGAAAGTTCACCACGAAGCCCACGACGACCGCCGCGGCGGCCTTGGTGCCCATGGCAATCCAGGCGTGGTGGCGGCTGCGATAGAGCAGGTCTGTGGCCCACCCAAAGAAGAGAGCCCCCAAAACGGAGAACAGAAGTGAGTGGCTGATGCCTCGGTGAAAGCCCAGGTTGTCGAGTTCGCTCAAAAAGTACTTGCCAAGCACATCCATGTCTGGGATGGTGCCGGCCACGGCGCCCCAAATCATGGCACGGTTCCCGATGCGGCGTCCCAACACCGCTTCGCCCACGGCAGCGCCAAGCACGATTTGTGACAACGAATCCATGGCGCGAAGGTCGGACGGCAAGGGTCCTTCCGCAGCACCCTCGGTCACAAATCGTACCTTCCCGTCCAATTCCCTTTTCATGACGCGCAAAACACTTTCCTTGGCCATGCTGTGCATGGGGCTGATTTTGGCCTTGATGCCCAACCACGCCACAAGCCAGTCCACCACGGAATCTTCGGCGGCGCTGGTGCAGTCGTTCGTGCAAGTGACGTTGAACGATGGCACGCTGAAATACGGCACGCTGCTGTCCATGGACGACAACGACGTGGTGTTGGACATTGTGGGGCTCGGTGCCACACGCATCCCCAAATACCTCATTCAAGATCTGTCTTCGCTCCAAGTGGACGCAGAAGAGCTCGAGCGTGGGTACAACTACGTGAGCAACCAGCCAAGTCGCTATTTCTTTGCCCCGTCGGGCATCCAGCTTGCCAAGGGCGACGGCTATTTCCAGAGCAACGTTGGACTCAACTCCATCAGTTACGGATTCAGCGACCACTTCACAGGTGGCGTCATCATTTCGGTTTTGGGTGCAGGCATCACGGCCAAATACGGCGGCCAAGTGAGCGAGAAGGTCCACATGTCCATTGGCGGCATTGCAGGGTCGGATTATTACGGAAACCTCGATCGCCCCCTTGTGTTGGGATTTGCCAACATCACCTTGGGCGATGAAAACAAGAACCTCACCTTCAATGTCGGCATGGGCAACCGCTTCGACGACGGCTCATTTTACTCGGGACTGACGGTGGATTCCGTGTACCAGCAGTCGTGGGACGGCAACTTTTACTGGAACACTGAATACACTTACGCCACGCGGAATGAGGAGTACCAAAACCCCTTTGTGTTCAACGTGAGCGGCATGCTCCCATTGATGCCCAACCGATGGTTCATCACAGAAAATTACCTGGTGATTCCCACGTTCCGCCGTACGGTGGCGACGGATGAGAACCCAGCCTTCGTCTCGAGTTATCCCGCCTACAACGACGAGCCGCAGATGCAGTCGGATCCGGGAGGGGGCGTGTCCATAGGGATTCGGAGTTACAACAAGCGGTCGGGCTGGCTGTGGGATTATGGCCTCGCGGGCGTGTTTGGTCCAGGAGGAGGGTTCCCGGTGCCGTGGTTCTCGTTCACGCTGGAATTTTGACCCGCGTTGAATGCAACGTTCTGACGCGAGAGGCGTCTCAAACGCAATGTTCATGACTTTGATCAGGCAGGTTCTGACACTGGTTCTCGGTGGCGTGTTGACCGCCCTTTCCCTTCAAGCCCAAACGAACCACACCCTCAGCGGCTACATCACGGATTCTGCCACCGGCGAGACGTTGATTGGGGCGACGGTTTGGGCCGAGTCGGTGTCCCAGGGCGTGGCCTCCAATGTGTATGGGTTCTACACCTTGACATTGCCTGCCAACGTCTACGAGGTCCGCGTCAGTTACCTCGGGTACACGCCCCAGCGGTTTGAAGTCGACCTCTCCGCGACGGACCTCAAACTCAACCTCGAACTTCAACCGGGTTTGGCCCTCAAGGAAGCGGTGGTGACGGGCGAAAAAGAAAACCGCATTGAGGAGCAGGTGCAGATGTCCAAGATGGAAATCCCCATCGACCAAATCAAAGCCCTCCCCGCCATCGGCGGCGAAGTGGACCTCCTGAAGTCGCTCCAGCTGTTGCCTGGCGTTCAGAGTGGGGGAGAGGGCACGAGTGGGTTGTACGTCCGTGGCGGCTCTCCCGACCAAAACCTCATGCTCCTCGACGGCGTGCCGCTGTACAGCGTGAACCACTTGTTTGGGTTTTTCAGCGTGTTCAATGCGGATGCGGTGAAGAACATGAGCATCACCAAAGGTGGATTCCCTGCACGGTTTGGGGGGCGCCTTTCTTCGATCCTCGAGATCAACATGAAGGACGGGAACATGCGTGAGTTCCATGGCGATGGCAACATCAGCATCATCGCCAGCAAACTCACGCTCGAAGGCCCCATCGTCAAGGACAAGGCGAGCTTCATGCTCAGCGCGCGCCGCACGTACCTCGACATTCTGCTCAACCCCATCATCGCGGCAGCCACAGCCAGCGATCCAGAAAGCGCCGTGGACCCCGCGTACTTCTTCTACGACCTCAACGGCAAGTTGAACTGGCGCGTGTCGCCGCGCGATCGCATCTACGTCAGTGCCTTTTCCGGCTTCGACGATTTTGGGGTGACGACGTCCAATTCATCCAGTTTTGAGGGGGTGACCAACCGATCGGACGTGTCATTTGGGCTCGATTGGAAAAACCAAATTCAGGCGCTCCGCTGGAACCATGAACTCGGTCCCCGGATGTTTTCGAACGTCTCGTTGACGCACAGCGTCTACAATTTCAATACGGGTGTGGATTTCCAGGATCAGTCGATTTCCGCCACAGACACGAACACGACCCGGTTTGCTTCATTGTACCGCTCGGGCATCGAGGACTACGCGGCCAAAATCGACGTGGACTTTGCCCCCAACGCGCGCCACTTCATTCGGTTTGGGGGGAACGTGACCCGCCACCAATTTTCGCCTGGAGCGTTGCAGTTCGAATTGGATTTTGGGCAGGAAAACCCCTTGGATACCTTGATCGGCCAAGGTGACCTCGTCAGTTTTGAGCAGTACCTCTATGTGGAAGACGAGATTGACGTGGCAGAGAATGTGACGGTCAACGTCGGCACCCACGGTTCCATGTTGGACGTGGAAGACACCACGTACTTCAGCCTGCAACCCCGCTTGGCGTTGAATTGGAAATTCACCCCGGGATGGGCCTTCAAGGCGAGCTATGCCAACATGGTTCAATACGTGAACCTTTTGACCAACGAAGGCTTGAGTTTGCCGACCGACTTGTGGCTTCCGTCGACGGGCAATGTGCGGCCGCAGCGCAGTTGGCAGGTGGCGGCAGGCCTGGCGACGTCACTGGCGGATGGTGCGGTGGAGCTTAGTCTGGAAGGCTACTACAAGGAAATGGACGGCTTGCTGAGCTACAAAGAGGGGGGAGGATTTTTGGGCGATTTGGAAGGCAATTGGGAAAGCCAGGTCACGCAAGGCATCGGCAACAGCTATGGGATGGAGGCCTTGGTCCAAAAGAAAGTCGGCCGCACCTCAGGCTGGGTCGGCTATACGCTAAGTTGGAGCAACCGCCAGTTTGACGACCTCAACAGCGGCGAGTGGTTCCCCTTCACCTACGACCGAAGGCACGACGTGAGCGTGGTGGTGACGCAAGAATTCAACGAGAAGTGGTCAGGGTCGTTGGCTTGGGTCTACGGAACGGGCCGCGCGGTGACGTTGACGGAATCCCTGTTCAACGGGTTGGCCTATGGCGAGTATCCTGTGGCGCCTGAGTGGCAAGTGCCCAGCGACCGCAATGCCTACCGCTTGAGCCCCTACCACCGCTTGGACGTCAGCATGACCCGGGTGAAGCCCGGCTCCGACGGCAACCGCGCCCTCATCTTCAGTGCGTACAACGCCTACAACAACTTGAATCCCTTCTTCGCTTTGGCCGAGACCGAGGCGGATGGGACCCGCATCATCCGTGAATACGGTTTGTTCCCCATCATTCCCTCCATCGCATGGCGCTTCCACTTCTGACTTCCCCGCTTCGTACGTCGACCCTTCTGGCAGCGGTGGCTGCAACGCTTGCGTTGCTTCCGTCTTGCGAAAAGCTCCAAAACGGTGTGGTCAACGAAATTGAATTTCCAGAACACGAACCGCGTTTGGCCGTCAACATGTTTGTGTCGCCGGGCGACAGCGTGGTGTACGCAACAGTGTATCAATCGGCAGGTGTCACGGATTCGATTGGAAGCCAACCGTTGCGCCACGCCGCGGTCAGCTTGATGCAGGGCAACACCATGCTGTTGCAGGGTGATTCGTCCCACTGGGCGGAGCCGGACCCATGGAATTCCTGGTTCGGCGGTCCGCTGATGATGATGGTGTTGGATGTGCCCTTGCAGTTGCAACCCGGTGCGGTGACGCTTGTGGTGGATGCCTCGCCCACGTTCGAGCCCCTTGTCGTGAGCGAGGAGGTGCCAGAGGTGCCCGTGGTGGGCCACGCATTTGAAGCCTTTGCCGACACGGTGGATGAGGGTTGGGGGTACACCTACTTCCGACATCGCATCACGGTCGATTTGGAAAACCGACCGGGTGTGCGCGACGATTACATGGTCTTTGTGGAGTACAAAGACGACTTTGAAGGGTCGCAATGGTACAATGAGGCGTACCCTGCCTTTCCGGATCCACGGTTGGTGTTCAACGAAGGGTGTCAATGTCTGTTGGTCACCGACAGCGGCGAGGACAATGTGGCCCTGACCAACCTCGTCCTGGAGAGCTGGGCAGGAGATGAGGAATACACGCCAGAGGGTTCCTACCGCTTGCGCGTGGAGCGACCTACGTCGTCACTTGCGAACCACTTCAACAGCGTGGAAGCGTACTATGGCGCGTTGGACAACCCCTTCTCTGAGCCAACCAGCATCCAAGGGAACATCCCCGATGGCTTCGGCATTTTTGGCGTGACCAACGAAGTGATTGTTCCGCTTCTGGATTGACTTGGTCAGGCGCGGTTGGAACATCCCTTGAACAGGGCATTCTTATTTAGACTGATTTAAAATAACCCTTTTGGGGGATGGTCAGTTGGGATGCGATGGTGGAATTTTGCGCCATGCTACGTTGCACCTCTCTCCAGGGTTTTTGTGGTCTGCTTTTGCTCTGCGTAAGCTGGATTTTTTCTGGCTTGGTGGGGATGGCTCAGCTCAGCTATGGCACTGAAGTAGAGAAGCTTTCGTCAAAAGACAGCCTGGACTTCATGACCCAAATGTGGCACGCCCTGCCTGAGGCGGAAGTTGGTGGCATTGCCCTTGCGGGGGGAGCTTCAGATGCGAGTGAAATTCCTGGATCCATGCAGCGCTTGTCGTCCAAGACGCTACGGAAGATGTCTTACAGTGACCCCATTCGCACGCTTCACGCGTTGGCGGGGGTGAACGTGGTGGCCGAGGACGGGTTTGGCCTCAGGCCCAATGTTGGCATGCGCGGCAGCGGCACGGAGCGTTCCTCGCGAATCACGTTGATGGAAGATGGCGTTTTGATGGCCCCTGCGCCGTACGCTGCGCCTTCAGCGTATTACTTCCCCACGATCGCCCGGATGCAGGGCGTGGAGGTGCGTAAAGGGGGAAGCCAAATCGCCTTCGGACCGCAAACCGCCGGCGGTGCGCTCAACCTCGTGTCTTCCGCCATTCCTGATGCGGAGGTGGCCGGTCGCGTGCGCTTCGAATCGGGAAGCTTCCGCAACCAGCAAATGCACGCCCTCGTGGGCGGTACACAGGGCCAGTGGGGATACAGCTTGGAATTCATGCAGCTGTCCAGCGACGGTTTCAAGGTTTTGGACACTGGCGAAGACACAGGATTTGACAAGACGGATGTGGTCGCCAAACTTCAATGGACGTCGACTTCGGGCAAACACAAGGTGCGCTGGAAGGGCGCGCAATCAGGGGAATCGTCGCGTGAGACGTACCTCGGTTTGGCCGCGCAGGATTTCGCCTCGAACCCGTTCCGCCGGTACGCGGCGTCTGCCAAAGACCTCATGCTCACCGACCATGCCCACGTCATCGTCGGACACGAATTCAAGCCCACGTCACGTTGGTCCATGACCACGGAGGTGTACCAGACGTGGTTTGCCCGAAACTGGTACAAGTTGGACCGCGTGGTGGACTCCACGGGGACTCAACTGACCCTTGGCGACATCTTGACCGACCCTGCGATGTCCGAAGCCTTGGGATGGTTGCAGGGTGCGTCCACCGTTCCTGGAGCCGGCCTCGAAGTCAAAGCCAACAACCGGCAGTACGGCGCCCGTGGCATCCAGCACCGAGGACGTTGGTCCTTCGGCGGCGAGCAGCAACACCGATTGACTTACGGAGTGCGTGCCCACGAAGATTTCATGGACCGTTACCAGTGGCGTGACCGTTACGCCATGGTCGATGGCCAAATGGCGTTGGTGGCCGCAGGCGACTCGGGCTCGGCGGGCAACCGCATCGAATCGGCACGCGCACTTGCGGGCCACGTGCGTGCGGCATTTCACGTGGGCTCGTGGACGTTCACCCCGGGCGTTCGTCACGAGCGCATGACGCTGACAAGGCAAGACTTTGGAGACGATTTGGCCCGGTTGGGGGAAGGCACCCAGCGTTCGAACGACATTTCTGTGTGGTTGCCCGGTTTGGGCGCGCACGTGGATCTCGTCCCCAACCTGTGGACCGCGTTTGCAGGGGTGCACCGAGGATTTGTGCCTCCGGGATCGGCGCCAGACACCAAACCCGAGTTCAGCAACCACCTCGAATTGGGTACCCGACTCAGCTCGCGCATGGTGAGCGGGCAGATCACGTTGTTCCACAGCGAACACCAAAACCTGCTCGGCGCCGATTTGACCGCCAGTGGCGGAACCGGTTCCGGAGACCTTTTCAATGGCGGCTCGTCTCGGGCCCAGGGCATCGAGGTGGAGGCTGTCGGCGATGTGCTGGAATTGACAGGCGCCTCGGCCTTCTTTGCGGACGACACGCATCACTTCCCCGTGCGGATCAGTTACACTTACACCCAAGCTGTGTTCACCCAGGCCTTCGAGAGCGAATTCGATCCCTGGGGCGTGGTGGAAGAGGGAGATGCCTTACCCTACTTGGCGCCGCACCAATTCAGCGTGGCGGCCAGTTGGGAGGCTCCTCGGTGGAGTTACGACCTCAACCTTCGTGGCATGTCTGCCATGCGCACTTCTGCCAGCCAAGGCGAGTTGAACCCAGCCCAAAGCACGGACGCCATGGCCGTCCTCGACGCGGGCGTTCGCTTCCAAGCCCAAGGCCATCTTGAATGGTTCGCCGGGGTCACCAACGTGTTCAACGACACGTACGTGGTGGCTCGCCGTCCTTACGGCTTGCGTCCCGGCATGCCACGCGCGTTCCGCGCCGGCGCCACCCTTTCATTCTAACGGTTTCTGAGAATCCCCGAGGGGGTCAGCGCCCCTTCCGACGATGTTGCTCTTCGCGCAGCAACATGAGCTCGCGTGACGTTTGACCCGCCACCGAGGTGTTTTCCTGGGCGCGACGAATCAGGTAAGGGATGGCCTCCCGAATGGGGCCGTAGGGCACGTATTTGGCCACGTTGTAGCCGTGCGCCGCAAGGTTGAAGGTGATGGGGTCACTCATGCCCAAAAGTTGGGCAAACGACACCCGCGCATCCCCGGGCTCCATCCCCATCTCGGCCATCCATTGGCACAACTTCAAGTTGCTCTCCTCGTTGTGGCTTCCAGCCACGAGGTGAATCCGTGCGATGCGCTCCAAGACCCACCGGACCGCGGCATCAAAATCCCGGTCTGACGCGGCTTTGTCGGGCTGAATGGGCGAGGGGTAGCCCTGCTGTGCGGCACGCTCGCGTTCTTTCTCCATGTACGCCCCGCGCACCAACTTCACCCCGCACAAATACCCGCCTTCTTCAGCCCGTGCAGCCATGGCCTCGAGGTAGGCCAAACGGTCGTGCCGGTACATCTGCACCGTGTTGAAGACCACAACGCGGTCGCGGTTGTAGTCGGACATCATGTCCTCGGCGAGTGCATCAATGGCATCTTGGATCCAGGACTCCTCGGCGTCGATCATCACGCGTCCCCCGGCCGCGGCCGTGGCTTCGCACAGCGTACGGACGCGCCGTTGGACGCGTTCCCACGCCGCCTCGTCTTCGCGGTCCAGGGCCGCGCCGCCCGCCATCGCCTTCCCCACTTTTTCGAGCAGGGCATTCGAAGACAGGCCGCTCACCTTGAACACCGCAAAGGCGTGGCGGGCGTCGCCGTCCGCAGCTTGAATGGTGGCCAGGACCTCACTGCACGTGGCGTCGAGGTCGGACTCGGCGGTTTGGCCCTCGGCGCTGTAGTCGAGGATGGTGCGGACGTTGTGGGCCGCCAACTTGGCCATGGTGTCCTCCGAATCTTCAATGGATTCTCCGCCGCAAAAGTGGGCGTAGACGGTGGGCTTCACGGCCCAAGCCAAGGGCACGCGCAGCGCGAGTGCGAGGTGGGCGAGGGCACTGCCTGCATTCACAAGCCAAGGCTTGCCGATCAGCGAGAACAAGGCCACAGCCCGACGCAATTCGGCGTCGGTCAGGTGCTGAAAGGCCTGTGCCGTGTCGTTGAATTGGGGGAGGTTCGAGGAGCTCATTGTCACAGTTGAACGTACCGGGCTTCGAAGATAGGTCCAGGCAGACCGAGGTTGTACCTTCGGAGCATGGACGTGAAGGAATACTTGAACGAGCACCGGGAGCGGATGCTCGAAGAACTTTTGGAGTTGTTGCGCATCCCCAGCATCTCGGCGGATCCGGCTTACGCCGACGACACCAACAAGTGTGCGGAAGTGGTGGCCGATCACCTGCGTAAAGCAGGGGCGGACAACGTGGAGGTGGTGCCCACCAAGGGATACCCCGTGGTGTATGGCGAGAAGTTGATTGACCCTGCCTTGCCGACCGTGTTGGTTTACGGTCACTACGACGTGCAGCCTGCCGACCCCATTGAGTTGTGGGACAGCCCGGCGTTTGAGCCTGTGATCAAGAAGACCGAGCTCCACCCCGACGGCGCGATTTTTGCCCGCGGCGCATGCGACGACAAGGGTCAATTCTTCATGCACGTCAAGGCGTTCGAAGCCATGGTCGCCACCGATCAAGTGCCGTGCAACATCAAGTTCATGATCGAGGGAGAAGAAGAGGTTGGCTCGGTTCACCTCGAAGATTTCCTCGAAGCAAACAAGACCCGTTTGGCGGCCGATGTGGTGCTCGTCAGTGACACAGGGGTGATTGCCAACGACGTTCCATCCATCACGACAGGATTGCGCGGCTTGAGCTACGTGGAGGTGGAAGTCACGGGTCCCAACCGCGACTTGCACAGCGGCCTGTACGGCGGGGCGGCACCCAACCCCATCAACATTCTGTGCGAGATGATTGCCTCGCTCAAAGACGAGCACCAGCAAATCACCGTGGAGGGTTTCTACGACGACGTGGAGGTCTTGAGCGACGACGAGCGCAAGGCCATGGCGGACGCGCCGTTCAGCGAAGACGCGTACAAGAAGAGCATCGACATTGGCGCCGTGGAAGGCGAATCGGGGTACAGTGCCCCGGAGCGGATGAGCATCCGCCCAACGTTGGACGTCAATGGCATTTGGGGTGGATACACCGGGGAAGGGGCCAAGACGGTCATCGCTTCCAAGGCCTACGCCAAAATCTCCATGCGCCTCGTGCCGCATCAAGATCCGGACGACATCACGGCCAAGTTCGAGGCCCACTTCAAGCGCATCGCACCCGAGAGCGTCAAGCTCAAAGTGACGGCCATGCACGGCGGCCAGCCTGCCGTGACGCCAACCGACAGCGCGGCGTACCAAGCGGCCTCTGCCGCCATGGAAAAGACCTACGGCAAGGTTCCGGTGCCCGTGCGGAGCGGCGGAAGCATTCCGATTGTGGCGAGCTTCGAACAGATTTTGGGTTTGAAGACGGTGCTGATGGGCTTCGGCTTGGACTCGGACGCCATCCACAGCCCCAACGAGCACTACGGCCTCTTCAACTACTACAAAGGCATCGAGACCATTCCTCACTTCCACGCTGAATTTGCGAAGCGCCATGCGTAAGACGCTTGCGATTTGGGGCGCTTTCACCTTGATGGCGTTCGGGTTGTCCGGCTGCTTCTACCAAGACCTTGAGGTACTCACGGTGGACGATTTCTCCCAAGTGCGTGTGTCGCTCGACGGCATGCAGGCGCGGATGGACGTCGACGTCTTCAACCCCAATCCCTACGCTGTGACGGTGACCGAAGCGGACGTGAAACTTTACGTGAACCAAGAGGTCGTGGGTGACGTGACCTTGTTGGAGGCCCAGGCCATTCGTCCTGAGGCGCGCGCCACGGTGGGGCTGCAAGTCCAAACCCGCGACGGCGCACTCGGCCAAGTGCTGAAAAGCGACCTGATGAATTTGTTGCGCGGCGCAGAGGTGCCCTTCACGGCCGAGGGGTCAGTGACGGGCAAGTCCTTTGGGCTCTCGTTCACCGTGCCGCTTCGGCACGAACAACCCCTGAACATTCGACCATGACTTTTTCCCTTTCACAGTTTCGTACGGTCGCCTTGGCTGCGGTGTGTTGGTTGGCCTTGACTGCAGTCGGCGCCCAATCGGAAGACAACCCTTCTCAAGACCCCGTGGAGGCCTTGGTGGAAGCCTTGAATGTCCGGCACATTGGCCCGGGCACGATGAGCGGCCGGGTGACGGCCATTGCCGTCCCGCACAACGAGCCGGAAGTGATCTTTGTCGGCACCGCTTCGGGCGGTCTGTGGAGGAGCACGAGTGCAGGCGTCACGTGGGAGCCCATCTTTGACGACCAGCCCACCCAAAGCATCGGCGCGGTCGCCCTCAGCCCGCTCAACCCCGATCTCGTGTGGGTTGGCACAGGCGAAGGCAACCCCCGAAACAGCCACACGAGCGGCCGCGGCCTGTTTCGCAGCCTTGACGGCGGCGCCTCGTGGGACTTCATGGGCCTCGCAGACACTCGAAACATTCACCGCATTCTCATTCATCCCCGCGACCCCAACACGGTGTACGTCGCGGCCACGGGTTCGGCTTGGGGCGACAGCCCCGCCCGCGGGGTCTACAAGACCACGGATGGAGGCCAAACCTGGAATCACATCTTGAGCATCGATGAGCGCACCGGATGCGCAGAGCTCATCATGGACCCCTCCAACCCCGACAAGTTGTTTGCGGCCATGTGGTCGTTCCGTCGCCAGCCTTGGACGTTCACGTCCGGCGGCGAAGGCAGTGGCCTCTACGTCACCCACGACGGGGGCGAGAACTGGGTCCAACGCACGGACGAGGACGGCTTGCCTGAAGGGGAGCTGGGACGCATGGGGTTGGCCATGAGCGCGGCGAACCCGGACGTGGTGTATGCCTTGGTGGAGTCGAAGGACTACGCCCTCTACCGCTCGGACGATGGCGGCGCGACGTTCCGACGCCAAACCACCGACAGCGACGTTGGAAACCGTCCCTTCTACTACGCCGAAATCCACTGCGACCCGACCAACGAGGACCACATCTACAGCTTGTGGAGCATGGTGTCGAAGTCCACGGACGGCGGCCGCTCGTTTGACATCATTCTGCCGTACAGCGGGGTGCATCCGGACCACCACGCCCTGTACATTCACCCTTCCGATCCCAACTACCTCATCAACGGGAACGACGGGGGGCTGAACATCAGCCGCGACGGCGGAGACAACTGGACCTTCGTGAACAACCTCCCGGTCGGTCAATTCTACCACATCGCCGTCGACAATGCGGAGCCCTACAACGTGTATGGCGGCATGCAGGACAACGGTTCGTGGGTCGGACCGTCCGCAGTGTGGCACGCCGGGGGCATTCGGAACGAAGATTGGCAGGAAGTCCTGTTTGGGGACGGATTTGACGTTCAGCCTACGGGCGATGGCGACATCTATGCCATGTACCAGGGCGGCGCTCTCAACCGAGTGAACTTGACGACCCTCGGGTCCACGGACATTCAGCCTGCCTCGCCGGACACAGCGGACCTGCGTTTCGCGTGGAACGCGGCGCTGGCGTTGGATCCCAACGACCGTGACGGCGTGTATTTTGGGTCCAACCGCCTGCATTACAGCCCAGACAGAGGGCGCACGTGGGAAACCCTCAGCCCGGATCTCACGACGAACGACCCCGCCAAGCTTGAACAAGCCACCAGCGGGGGCCTCACGATCGACGCGACCAAGGCGGAAAACCATTGCACGATCCTTTGCATCGCGCCGTCCAAAGCGCGACCCAACGAGCTCTGGGTGGGCACCGACGACGGAAGGCTGCAGCACAGCTCGGACCGCGGTGCAACGTGGACGGACCACGCAGACCAACTCAAGGGCTTGCCAGAGGGCTCGTGGATTCCGTTCATCCACGTGAGTCCCCACAGCCCAGACGAGGTCTATGTGGTGGCCAACAATTACCGACGCAACGATTGGGAGCCGTACCTCTATCGCACTTCAGACGGAGGGAAATCGTGGAAGCGATTGGTCTACGGCGAAGATGTCCCGGCCCACGCTCAGTGTGTCGTTCAGGATCCCGAAGCCGCCGATTTGCTGTTTCTCGGCACGGAGGAGGGCTTGTATTTCAGTGTGGACCGCGGCGCCAACTGGCGTCGATGGACCCACGATGTGCCAGCGGTCCCTGTGCGGGACATGGCGATTCAAGCGCGCGAGGGGGATTTGGTGCTCGGGACCTTCGGTCGCGCGGCCTACGTGATCGAGGATCTGGCACCGCTTCGGGCCCTCGCCAACGAAGGTGCAGCCCTTTTGAATTCGACCTTCAGGGCGTTCGACGCGGCCACAGGTTACCAGGTGCCACGTCCGCGCCCGGCGGGATCGCGCTTCATGGCGGACCACGTTTGGGAAGGACAAAACCGCCCGCGCGCGGCCCATGGCCACTTCTACGTTCAGGCAGACACGGCCAAGGTGCACGAGGAAATGCAAGTGGCCATTCTTGATGAATCGGGCGACACCCTTCGCCGGATGACCCGTGAAGTGGACCCTGGATGGCAGTCTTTTGCATGGCGTGGAGACACCGATGGCATCCGTTGGCCGAGCAGGGATGTGGAGACGTCAACCGAACCCGTGGGTGGCGGTGTTCGCGTGGCTCCGGGCACGTACACAGCTGTGATGACTTTGGGAACCCATGTGGACACCATGGCCCTGACGGTTGCACATGACCCAAGAACGGCCTTCAACCCAGAGTCGTACGAAGCAGGTCGAGCCCAAATGCAAAAAGCCTACGTTCAAGTCACCCGCCTCGCCGATTTGATGCAGGAGCTCGCGGTGGCCGATGCCGCGATGGATGCGATGGACGGGGTTTGGGCCCACTTGAGCGATTCCACCACCGCAGAGTTGGACTCGCTTCAATTGCAAGTGGCGGAGGGCATTGGTTCCATCCACGACATGCTCTGGACCCCCAAGGACTTTGTGGGGTACGACCACGTGACGGTGCGTGTGATGAACCAATTGTACGACGCCATGCCCGACCTGGACGAAGGGGCCACCGCCAACGCGGCCCGCAAGCTGGAGATTGCCACGTTGGCGATTGACGCGGTTGAAGAGGAGGTGCGCGCCCTGATGGACGGCCCCTGGCAAGCGATGCTTTCAGCAGCGCGGAAAGTGGAGGTCACCGTGGATGGCGTGCTGAACGGCATCCAAAGTCAAGAGGACTGACGATCAGCGGTCGCTCCAAGGGCGAAGCAACTTGGTGTAGCCCACCTGCACGGTGAGGTTTTGCATGCGGTCGTCCCAACGAATGTTGGGATTGGTGAGGTCGGGCTTGGGGACGATCCCGGGCAGGCTTTGGGTGTGTCGCAAGAACCACTCGCCCTGCTCTCCCGCGCGCATGCCAACCCAAACCACCCAGCTCAATTCCCAACTGCGAATGGGCAAGCTCGTCGGCTCCCATTCTCCATCAGAGACCCCACTGAGCAAACCATCTTCGAAGGCACCCACCAGCACACCCGGTTGCAATCCCGTCCCCACCGTGTACCCGTCTTTGATGTCGTAAACGGCAGTCAATGGGATGTCGACATAGGTGAATTTGTAGCCCCAGTTGGCAAAAAGTCCTCGGGCCGGATTTTGCACCGCACGGCTGCCTTTTTGGTTGTAGAGAATGCCCAACTGAAAGCCCAAATCCCGGTACTGCCGTACCTCCACCACAGCCCCGCCATGAAAGCCAAGCTTGTTGAAGCCTTCAATGCCGTCACCTCGCACTTGCGCGGCCGTGACCCCGAGTGTGTAGCCACCATTGAAAAACCACGGGCCGCCTTCTTGTGCAAGCCCAAGCTGCACGCTAGCCATCATCAGCAGGCAGGCCATCCCTTGCATGCGGTTCATGGCAGAACGGGCAGGGAAAGGGATTGAATGACTGTGCCTGTTTCGTCACTCAGCACGGCGATGATTTCTGAATTGTCCATGTCCCATGCGTCATTCCACGTGTAGGCATAGCCCACTTGATGGGTGCTACCGGCCACGGGATTTTCCGCAATCGTCAATCCATATGCACCGGTGAGGCTGCCGCGAAGGACGTGTTTGTGATCGTAGTCTTCCACCAAGCCAGGGCCAGGAGGGTCGGCGCTGGCATACCAAAGCTGGGGGCCAATCACATGGTTTTCAGCCACGAGCAAGGCCAGTTGAACGGGACCTGCCACGTTGTCAAGCCAAGTCACATGGGCGTGAACAACCACCTCGCCAGTGGCAGCATCGGCATCGATTTCCATTTGGACGCCTGCGCTCGGCGTGCGGGCCAATTGGTCTTCGACCCATTCCGCCCATTGGTTGGGCAAAAGTTCCTGTCCAAACGCTGTGTTCACGCGATTCACGCGTCCAATGGGATTGAGTTGGAGCAGCAAGTCTCCCCAGAATTCGTCCCCCTCGTCAGTCGTCCAGTCGATGGGGAAGTCCGCATTGGTGACGGCCAAATTGCCGGCGTGGATCGCAAGGGGCACAATGCTGTCTGGGTGGGCATCCATCAATGCGGCCAATTCGATCGCAGCAGGAGGGCAGTTGCCGCATTGGTGCGCCGTGAAATCTTCAATGAAGACGCGCGGGACGGCGTTCGTCAGTGGCGTGAATTCAGGAATTTCTGTTTCGGTGGTGTCGATGGTTTGCACAACCTCGAGGACAGGGTTCTCAAACTTGTCACACGATTGGATGAAGGCCGCCCCAAGGGCCAGCGTTGTCAGAAGGGTGATGCGAAATGTGGCGGTCATGGATGCAGAAGAATCATGCTGTGGGTGGTGTCACGAACGCGCAGCTCCACGAGGTAGGTGCCTGCGTCCAAAAACGCAACGTCCAACGTTTGTCGGTGGTTGCCTGGGGACAAAACGCCCCAATCGCGACGCAGCACCTCTTGGCCGGTCACATTGCGCACCAGCACGCTGGCCGCACCGGTACGCGCAGCGTCGAACTCAATTGTGACGAAATCCGACGCAGGGTTGGGATACATGGCTGCGGTTGAAGTCAGGCTGTTCTCCGCGATGGAGGTCACTTCGGTGACTTCCAAATCAAAAGTGACCTCGGAAAAAGCATCGAGTTCCTGAAAGAACACATCTTGATCAAGGATGACTTCCCCGTCCGTGCTGTTCACTTCGAGGAACCCCACGCCATCCATGGAGGTGGCGTTGTTGAAGAGGCCATCACCGCCGGCGTCGATCAAGGTGAGGGCGTAACATCCCAAATCGGGCAACGTCACGTCCCAGGTGTATTCGGTGGTGGCTTCGAGAGATTCCGTGCCCGGGAGAACAGATGCAATGAGGGTGCCCATGGCATCGCTGAGCTCCCATCCCAGCTGATCTGGTGCACCGTCCGTTTTCATTCGGATTTCCAGGTTGTTGGCCACTTCCTCGCTCGCCATGACGGTCCCTTGGGTGGTGTTGTTCCCGTCGTTGTCATCCAAGGAGGTCACCTCAAACACGAAAATGGTCTCTCCGTCAATGGTGGCATCGAGGAGGTCTACGGTGGTGAAATCGTACGTTCCAAGTTGCCCTTCCCATTCGGTGCTTCCGATCACTTCGGTTTGGTTGAATGGCAGCAGCTTCGAGACTTCGATGGTGCACGATGTCAAGGTGTCCAAACCGTTGTTCATCAAGCGCACCGCCAAGGCCGCAGGATTGTCTCCGCAGGTTCCGGTTTGTCCGACGTAGTCCATGAGCAGAGCATCGTTGGGCAAGGAGGCAGGGGTGCAGGTTGCGGAAGTCAAAATGGTTTCATGTCCCCCAAGGCTCGCTTGGCCTGATTCAGTCAGGATTTTGTTGGGACAAATCGTGTAGATGGTCGGATAGTACGTGCATTCAAAATCTGCGAAAATGTTGCCGCCATTGTCAATGATGGGGTACGATGTGCCAGTGATCCAGTCGCCCGCAGTCGAGGGGCCTGTGCCTTCCAAATCTTCTTGGGTCGTGGTGTCGTCTCCTTCGATGAAGAACACGCGCAACTCGTTGGTTCCATCGGGGCCGTAGGTTTCATACAGCTCCTCGAGCACACCGCCAGTGTGGTAGTTCCAACAAGGACCGCACCACGTCGCGCTGAAATCCACGATGACCTGGTATCCAGAGTCCAAATAACTGTACAGGTTGTGCTCCACGCCGTTCAGGTCTGTGGCCGTGAAATCTGGGGAGATGGTGCCGTCAGGGAGCTGGGCCCAGCCGAATGGTGACAAGCAAAGAAGGAGCAGGGAGGGAACGAAGTGTTTCATGACGTGGGGTGAAATTGAACGCACCAGCCTGGATGCGATGTTCCAAGATACCTCATCCTCTCGGATGGGCACAAAAAAATCCGCGCAGCCCGAAGGCCACGCGGATTCAAAGTCGTTTCAGGATCGCAGGATTACTGCTTCGTGACGCGCATGGTGGTGGTTTCGCCACCGGCGTTCAAGTTGACGAGGTAGATGCCTGCCTCCATGGCGGAGAGGTCGAGGTTGGCACGGTTCAAGCCAGCCGGCAAGTTGCCGAGGCTGTTGAAGAACACGCGCTCTCCGATCAAGTTGTACACTTCCACCGTGGCCATGGCTGCGGCTGTGGTGTTGAACTCAATGTTGGTCACGCCGTTGGTGGGGTTGGGGAACACATTCATCGTCGAGGCCAAGTTGGCTTCGTCGATGCCAGCCACAGTTGTGGCTTCCATACCCACTCCGAGTTCGGCGAACTGGATGCCTGAAGCTCCGTCGTATTCGAACACGATGTCCATTTGGGTTTCTCCGTCCATGCCGTACACACCTGCGGTTCCATCCTGGTAGTTGCCCCATTGTGAAGCGAACAAACCGTCGCCGTAAGCATCGAACATGGTGAAGGTGTAGCAGCCCACGCTCGGCAATCCTACATCCCACGTAAATTCAGTGTCAGCGGCAGTCAATGACCCAACGGCCACAGACTCAATGACGGTGCCGTTGTCGTCAGCAATCTCCCAGCCTGTTTCACCAGGCCAGTTGTCGGTCGTGATGCGTACTTGCACGTAGGTGGTCGTTTCAGGAGACAAGGCCACCGCGCCTGAAGCGCTGTTGTTGGTGTCGTTGCCGTCCGCAGAAGTGATTTCGAACGTGAGGTTGGGCGTCGCTGTGAAAGAGGCCTCACCCACAGTCACGTTGGCAAAGGCGTACGTGTCAAGGTCACCCGTCCAGTCCGTGCTGGCGATTTCGGCGCCGTTGTCGTAGGCCGTGATCGTGCATGCAGTCAAGTTCTCGAGACCCATGTTTTGGAGCTCCACAGAGAGGGTGGCAGGCGAATCGCCGCAAACCAAACCGTCACCCGTGTAAGAGCCGAGTGCCGCGTCGTTGGCCAAGGTGGCCGCCTGACAGCTGTTCGCTTGGAAAATCGATGCGTGATCTGCAACGCTGGCCTGACCGGATTGGGTCAAAATGCGGCTTGGGCACACCGTGTAAATGGTGGGGTAGTAC
The DNA here is from genome assembly GCA_965658245.1 of uncultured Flavobacteriales bacterium. Classification (GTDB taxonomy): domain Bacteria; phylum Bacteroidota; class Bacteroidia; order Flavobacteriales_D; family Sanyastnellaceae; genus UBA11663. The sequence goes on along the minus strand of CBFHRO010000004.1, from coordinate 42,797 downwards.
GTGTTTTGGTACTCATCAAAGATGTTGGAAGCGTTGTCAATGATGTTGTAGGTGGTTCCCGTGACCCAGTCACCTTGGGTGTTTGCACCTGTTCCATTGAGGTCGGCCTCGGTTGTGGAGTCGTCAGACTCCAACTTGATGATGCGGATTTCGTTGGTGCCAGTGGGGCCGTACGTGGCGTTCAACTCAGAGAACACTCCGCTCTGGTGGTAGCTCCAGCAAGGGCCGCACCACGTGGCAGAGAAGTCCAAAATCACTTGGTAGCCTGAGTCCAAGTAGCTGTACAAGTTGTGCTCCACGCCGTTGATGTCGGTGGCGGTGAAGTCGGGAGCCACACTGCCGTCGGGCAATTGTGCAAAAGCTCCGAAGGAGATCATGGCCGCAGCCAAGAAAGAGAAAAATTGCTTCATAGAAGTTGGTTTTGGATTCAATCTAGGTGTTTCAAAAATCGCGAAAGGCATTCGAAAGTACGTCGTTTTTGTTGGACGTTGTCAAAAACTGCTTGTGAACGTGATTTCAAAGCCATTGGACGCAGGAACGGCCCGGCACACGCCGCCAATGCAGAAAATGCCCTCGCGGCGTTTTCCATAGCCCACACTCAGTCGGTGCGGGCCGTTGATGTATCCCGCTGCGCCGTAGACATAGTGAATGCGTTGATTCGGGTCGTTGTTGCCAAAGTTGTATTGGTCCAACACACTCGCAAACCAATGGGGGCTCCACGTGTATTCCACCAGCACCGTGGCCCAATGTCCCTTGTCCTGCAAGAGGTCAGGATTGTATTCGTCGGCGCCCACCCACAATCCTTGAAGCTCGGTGCGCAGGCTCTGCTTGGGCTTGACTTTCCACTGGGTTTCAAGCACGTGAATGTTGGCGTTGACGATGCCCTTGTAGTCGGTGGTGACGGGGGTGGTCAAGGTGTTGAAATCGAAGTGGTAGAAGGTGTATTTGGCCTTCCATTGCTTGTTCAATTTTCGGCTGACGGAGACATTGTAATCACGCACAAAAAGTTCGTCCCCTGGCCCCCAGCTGTTTCGCTGGAATCCGTACAGCGTGCCTTCAAGGGAATTGCTGCTGTATTGCGTGGTGTCGAGGCTGTTGGCTGCGGAGAAGCTTGCGCTCAATTTCGTGCCGTACTTGCCTCCGAGCTTGCTGCCCTTGGGAATCGTGTAAAACACCTCTGCGCTTGCGCTCGTTTCACCCGTGATCACAGTGGCGTAAGGGTAGAGCGTGGCGGCCAAATTGTAGGTGTGTTGCTGCGTCACGGCAGGGATGAAATTGATCGGCAAATCGAACAAGCGCAAGTCGCGGTCCGAGCGGAAACTCATGTTGTCGACCATTTTGCCTGTGAACAACACGCCGAGGCCTTTCCGGCTGTATCCGAGCGTGGCCAAAAACGCTTCCCCTTCTCGAAACGTATAGCCGTTGTCGGCACTCGGGTCGTTGATTTTCCCAGCGTATTCTGCGCTTGCAGTCCAACCTTTTCGGATGGCGTTCAGGCGGTAAGACCAAGACCCCACATTTTGGGGCATGGCCAAAAGCAAACTGTCCACGCTGAACGGCGACCCCGATTGGAATTTGCTGACAAAACTGGCGGCCGCAGTGACCTTCAAGGGCTTGTCTTTCCATCCTTCCACCAGGGCGTTGAGGTCGGTTTCGACATCCACGGCGCGGATGATGCCAGGGCCGTTGATGAGGCCGTCGTCAAAATCGAAGCGCTGCTTGCCATAAATGAATTTGGCCTGCACCCCCTTGATGGGCTTCAAAATGAGGCGAAACCCGTCCATGGCGTTGTCGATGCCCAAATTCCGTTCCTCGTAAGAGCGAAAGACAAGGCCGCTGCCAAATTGGTCGTAAAAGTTGCCGACGGTGACATCCACCCCCCGGTCGGGATCTGCGTAACGCGCGAAGCGGTACCCAATACCCGTGCCCTTGAACCGTCCGGGAAAGCCAATGACAGCATTCAAGTAGCTCTCATAGCGCACGCCAGCACTGAAGTTGCCTTGGTTGTAGAGGACGTTGGCGAAGGCGTTGTAGCCTGTTTTGGACGGGGGAACCACCGCGCCAATCAGAGAATCCTCGGCGTAGCTCTGCCAGAGCACCCCCACGTTCCCCGAAATCGAAGGCGCCGGGGCATCCTGCCCAAACTGGGCCCAAGACGTGGTGTGCACCGAACCGAGCGCCAACGCCCCCCAAACCCACAAAAGCCGCAAACGTGTCATTCGCTGAATTTGAGGAGTTCCTCGTACAATTCATATTCGTCGCCGTCCGCGTAATTGTTGTGGGACCACACGACGTTGCCCTCTGCGTCCACCACGAACGTGTGCGGCACGTTGTTCACATTCAATGCCCGCGCAAAATCGCGGTTGGGATCGAGCAAGATGTCGTATTCCCAGCCCACGCTGTTCACGTACGGGGCCACTCGGTTCATGGAACGCATGTCGTCGATGCTCACGGCCACCACTTTCACCCCTGTCTCATCCACCCAATCTTCGTACAGTTCCGCGTAGTTGTTCAATTCGCGCTTGCAGGGGCTGCACCACGTGGCCCAGAAACAGAACACCGTCGGCCCTTCGTTCTGCACCAAATCGGCGGTTTGAATGGCATTGCCTTCGATGTCTTTGAGGCTGACATTGGGCAAGGTTTGGGCCCAAAATGCGCCGGTCGAAAGACAAAGCGCCGTGGAAAGGAGGAATCGAATCATGGAAGGGATGTTCAATCGGTTTCAGCAAGGTTCACGCCAAAAATACATTGACGGCTGTCAAACGCCGACAGACGCCCATGTGTTGCTTCTCCGAGGCGATGGGCTGTGCCTTATCTTTGGGGCATGAAGCTACTCACACGTCTTTTCATGTCCGCAGTGGGCCTCTCGGCCTTGTCGTTTTCAGCCGAGGCGCAAGTCGCCCCTGCGACCCTTTTGGGTGCGCCGGACACGGTGTATGTCGACATGGACACCCTCGGTGCGGCAGGTGTGGTGGCGGTCTACTGGGATGTGCTGAACGAAACCGAGGAAACCCTTGACCTTATGGTCACGCGGGCCTTTGTGGACACCGTGTCCCCGTTCAATTACCCCTACGAAACCGATGAAAATGGCATCCCTTTGGCGGGTTCTTATGAGCGGTTTTGCTGGGGTCAGTCATGCTTCAACTTTGGCACGGACGCTTCGCCTTCCAATCCTGCGTTTTTGGTGTCGCTTGAACCCGGAGACACCACGGACACGTTCGTGAGTGATTTTTACCCCAATGGGGTCACCGGGACCACGACATTGAGTTACTGCTTCCACCAAAGCGGTCCTCCAAGTCTGGGTGCCTGCCACAACATCACGTTTGTGGTCACTGGAACGGTGGATGCGGTGACCTCGATGGACATTGCACCAACCGGCATCACTGCGATGTCGCCCAACCCCACGGATGGGGTTGTGTCGGTTCGATTGGAAAGCGCCCGAGACGGAATGTTGGAATTCCGAAACCTCGTGGGTCAGGTGTGCCACACAGAGCGTGTCCAAGCGGGCGTGGAGATGCAACGTGTGGATCTCAACAGCCTTGCGGAGGGCATTTGGCTCGTCAGCTACAAAGTGGAAGGCTTGGCCGTTTCCACCAAGCGCCTGGTGATTCACTGAGCGCCCTTGACGGAAGCGTCGGGGCGATGAGCTGTTCCCAAAACGAAGCTCGTGACCTTGTGCACGACCTGATGTGCATCCTTTGAGTTTTCGTGACGGATTCGAGCGACCTTCGTGTTGAACTTCGACCATTCATGCAGCAGAACAATTTGAAGCGAGAGGCCCTCGAGTATCACGCCCGGGAGCGGCGGGGAAAGGTGGAGGTGATTCCGACCAAGCCGTACAGCACGCAGCGGGACCTCAGTTTGGCTTACAGCCCTGGGGTGGCTGAACCCTGCAAGGCGATTGCAGAGAATCCGCAGGACGTCTACACCTACACAGCCAAGGGCAACCTGGTGGCGGTCATCAGCAATGGCACGGCAGTGCTGGGACTTGGTGACATTGGGCCGGAAGCGAGCAAGCCTGTGATGGAAGGAAAGGGCGTTCTGTTCAAAGTGTTTGCGGACATCGACGTCTTTGACATCGAGGTGGACGCCACAGATGTCGACCAGTTTGTGGCCACGGTCAAGGCGATCGCCCCGACGTTTGGCGGCATCAACTTGGAAGACATCAAGGCCCCAGAGGCGTTTGAAATCGAGCGCAGGTTGAAGGAGGAGCTCGACATCCCTTTGATGCACGACGACCAGCACGGCACCGCGATCATCAGTGCGGCGGCCTTGCTCAATGCCCTCGAACTCGCAGACAAAAAAATCGAAGACATCCGCGTCGTGGTGAGTGGCGCAGGGGCAGCGGCCATGTCGTGCCTCGACATCTACGAGCAGCTCGGCATGAAGCGGGAGAATGCGGCGGTGTTTGACAGCCGGGGCCACATCCACGCTGGGCGGGAAGGGTTGGATGCCAGCAAGCAGAAATACGCCACAGACGTGCAATACGCCGACTTGGCAGAGGCCATGAAGGGGGCGGATGTGTTTTTGGGATTGAGCAAAGGGGGGCTCGTGGACGCTTCCATGGTTCAGTCCATGACCACCAATCCCATTGTCTTCGCGTTGGCGAATCCCGATCCCGAAATTGGGTACGAAGAAGCGATGGCGTCTCGCGAAGACGTCATCATGGCCACAGGCCGCAGCGACCATCCCAACCAGGTGAACAACGTGTTGGGTTTCCCGTACATCTTCCGTGGGGCGTTGGACGTGCGGGCCACGGGCATCAACGACGCGATGAAGCTCGCCGCGGTCCGGGCCATCGCTTCGCTTGCTGAGGAAAATGTGCCAGATGAAGTCAGCGAAGCGTACGGGGAGGGAGCGCTGACCTTCGGTCGGGACCTCATCATCCCCAAACCGGTCGACCCCCGTTTGATCACGGCGGTGGCGCCCGCGGTGGCGCAAGCGGCCATGGATTCAGGCATCGCCCAAGCGCCCATCACGGACTGGGACCACTACAAGCGCCACCTGGAGATGCGTTTGGGCAACGACAGCACCTTCTCCCGCAACATCGCCACACGCGCCGCCCGCGCGCCGAAGCGCGTGGTGTTTGCAGAGGCTGAGCACTACAAAGTGTTGAAGGCCGCCGAGATGGCCATGGACGAAGGCATCGCCCATCCCATTTTGCTGGGCCGCAAAAGCCGCATTGAGGCGCTGATTGAAGAAAACAGCCTCGAACTCGAAGGCGCCACCATCCTCGACCCCCGAGGCGAGGACCAGGAGGAACGTCGCAAAGCGTTTGGGGAAGTGTTGTTTGAGCACAGAAAGCGCCACGGATTGACAGCCTTGGAGGCCGAGCGGTACATGCGCCAACGCAATTACTTCGGGTCCATGTTGGTGGATCAGGGCGAGGCGGATGCGTTGGTGTCGGGTTTGACCCGGAACTACCCCAATGTCATTCGGCCGGCGTTGCAGTCCATCGGCAAAGCCCAAGGGGTCAATAAGGTGGCGGGGATGTACATCCTCCAAACCAAAAATGGCCCGATGTTCTTTGCGGACACGACCGTCAACACCAACCCGAGCGCGGAAGACATCGTCAACATCACGTTGCTCACTGCAGAGGCGGTGCGGAACCTTCGCATCGTCCCCCGCATCGCCTTGCTGAGCTACTCCAATTTTGGCAGTTCCAAGGGTCACGATGCAGAGAAAATGGCCGAAGCGGCGCGCTATCTCCACGTTCATCATCCCGAGTTGATTGTGGATGGGGAGATTCAGGCCAACTTTGCCATGAACCAAGAGAAGCTCGGAGAAAACTTCCCGTTCAGCGCCTTGCACAAGCGGCAGGTCAACACCCTCATTTTTCCCAACCTCTCGGCCGGCAACATCAGCTACAAGTTGTTGCAAGAGATGGCGGGCATGGACGCCCAAGGCCCGGTGTTGCTCGGCATGCGCAAGAGCGTGCACATCCTTCAAATGGGGTCGAGTGCCAAGGAAATTTTGGACATGGTGCGTCTGGCTGTGGTCGACGCCCAAATCAAAGACGCCCACCTGTGATTCACCACCTGCACGGCCGCCTCGTCGAAAAGCATCCGACCTACGTGGTGGTCGAGTGCGGTGGGGTGGGCTACTACGTGGCCATCAGCCTCACCACGTTTGACCAAATCGGAGACGACGAGCTCGTCAAGATTCACACCCACATGGTGGTGCGGGAAGATGCGCAGCTGCTGTATGGGTTTGCGACCGAATCCGAGCGGGCTTTGTTCTTGCTTCTGCTCGGCGTGAATGGGGTGGGCGCCAACACGGCGCGACTCATTTTGAGCGCGATGGACCCCGACACTGCGGCGTCGGCGATTTCGATGGGGGACGTGGATGCCATGAAGCGGGTGAAAGGCATTGGGGCCAAAACGGCCCAGCGCATCATTGTGGATTTGCAAGACAAAGTCTCCGCTGTGCAAGGCGATTCCGCGCCTGCCGCCACATCTCATTCAGCGGCGCACAATACAATCAAGGCAGATGCGTTAGGGGCACTGACATCGCTCGGCTTTGACAAGGCGAAATGCAACAAAGTGTTGGATCAACTCTTGGAATCCCAAGGAAATTCAGCGTCGTTGGAGAGCCTGATTAAAGCTGCTTTGCGCGAACTTTGACCGACACCGACGATTGAACCTGGAACACCCATGACCCCCCCAGCCAAGGCCGCCGCGCCGCCACGGAGGAGATTTTGGAGCCAATGCTTGGCTTGGATGGCGTGTGCCTTGGGTGCAGGGACGCTGACCCACGCCCAAACCCAATCGGACACGACCTTCAATTTGCCGTTTCCTCACGACAACGGCGACCTGTTCAACCCCTCTGAATTTCCTGGTGGGGTGTCGTTGCAATGGCCGAGCAACTTCAACTACGGCGTGGTCTACAACCCCCTCACCGGGATGTATGAGGTCCAGCAAACCATCGGCGACACCTTGGAGTTCCGTCCCTCAAGCTTGTTCACGCTCGATGAGTACCTGAACTACAACATCGAAGGGAACCTGACGGAGTTCTGGAACGAGCTTCAAGAGGAAGAAGACGAGGCCGACCGGGCTTTTGCGCCAAAGTTGGAGATAGACAGCGAGCTGTTTGAGATGATTTTCGGCAGCAACGAGATCGAAATCAAGCCCCAAGGAACTGCGGAAATCACGCTGGGATATACGTGGAACAACACGGAAAACCCGCGCATCCCTGAACGTCAACGGCGTGCGGGATCGGTGGACTTTGACCAACGCATCCAGTTGAACCTCGGCGGCAAGATTGGGGACAAGATTGAGCTTGGGACGCAGTTCAACACTCAGGCGCTGTTCGATTTTGAGAACCAGATGAACATCGGCTTCCAAGGGGAGGAGGATGACATCTTGAAGAACATCGAGGCGGGCAACATCAACATGCCGCTCAACAGCAGCTTGATTGCGGGGTCTCAGAGTTTGTTTGGCTTGAAGCTCGAAACGCAGTGGGGTCGGTTGTACAACACCACGGTGTTCAGCCAACAAAAGGGGGAGCGCAGCGAGATTGAAGTGGAAGGCGGCGCCCAAACCCAAGAATTCGACATCCGCGCCGACGATTACGAAGCCAACCGACACTACTTCCTTTCCCAATACTTCGTCGACAAGTACGACGAGGCGATGCGTTCGCTGCCCGTGCCCAACTCGGGGGCGATGATCAACCGGATCGAGGTTTACGTCGTCAACACACAGGCGAACACCCAAGACGTACGGAACATTGTGGCCTTCACGGATTTGGGGGAGCACCCGGATTACGTGTCGACCAACCTGCCTTTGGGCAATTTGATCGACAACACCAGCATTTTGGGTGGCGGGGTGTTGGAGCCGGCCACGGAAGCCACGGCAGACCGCGCGCCGAACAACTACAACAACGACCTCTTCCGAAGCATGACCCTCGACGAGGGCGTGATGAGTTACACGGGGGCGAACCAATCCATTTCTACGGCGTTGGGCGGCGATTTGAAACAAGGGGTTCACTACGAGCGTGTCGGAAATGCCCGTAAGCTGAGCCCCTCTGAATTCACGTACAACAGCCGTCTTGGATTCATCTCGCTTCGTCAGGCGCTCAACAACGCGGAAGTTTTGGCGGTGTCTTACGAGTACACCCTCAACGGCGAGACGTACCAAGTGGGTACGCTTTCGCAGGACGGATATGCCGCGCCGGGCGCCCTGGTTTTGAAGATGCTGAAGTCGTCCGTGACCCAGGTCAAACTGGACAACGGAGACCAAGCACCGCTTTGGCGCACCATGATGAAAAACGTGTACTCGATGGGCGCCTTTGGGGTGAGCAACGAGGACTTCCGGTTGGACATTTGGTACAACGATCCCAACTCAGGAGTGGATTTGAACTACATCCCTCGGGAGCCGTTGGATGGACAGTTGTTGATCCAAGTCTTGGGCATGGACCGCATTGACATCAACGGCATGCCCAACCAAGATGGCGTCTTCGATTACGTGGACAATGCGGCGGTGAACGGCGGGACCATCAACAGCCAAAACGGCCGGATTTTCTTGCCTTCTGTGGAGCCTTTTGGATCGAATTTGGCCACCAAAATCCAGGAGTACATTGAAAACTCCGAGATCCCCGCGGCCGATCAGGATGGCATCCGCGACGCGTTGGTTCAGAGCTTGGTGTTCCAGCCGCTGTACGACAGCACCAAGACGGCGGCCCAGCAGATTCCTTCGTTGAACCGCTTCCGGATCAAGGGACGGTTCCAGTCTCAGAGTTCGTCCGAGATTCAACTCAACGCATTGAACGTGCCTGAGGGATCGGTGACCGTGACCGCAGGTGGCGTCCGACTTGTGGAGAACCGAGATTACACGGTGGACTACAACCTCGGCCGGGTTCGGATCATCAATGACGGTCTTTTGGAGTCGGGCCAAACCATCAAGGTGTCTCTGGAATCGAACTCGTTGTTCAACATCCAGACAAAGACCCTGTTGGGGACGCGCTTTGATTACGTGGCCAGCGACAACTTCAACATTGGAACCACCTTCTTGAACATGCGAGAGCGCCCGTTGACGCGAAAAGTCAACATGGGCGACGAGCCGGTGAACAACACGGTGGTCGGGGCGGACTTCTCTTGGCAAACGGAGAGCCGTTTGCTCACGGAGCTCATGGACCGGTTGCCCTTCTACAGCACGACCGCCAAGTCCACGTTTGACATCAGCGCAGAGGGGGCGTACCTCATTCCTGGGCACAGCCGTGCAGTAGGAGATGAGGGCACGGCGTACATCGACGATTTCGAGGGGTCGCAGAGCACGATTGACTTGCGCGCGGTCAACCGCTGGTTCTTGGCCTCGACGCCCCGTTGGCAAAACGACAAATTCCCCGAGGCGTACCTCGAAGACAACCTCGCCTCGAACTACAACCGTGCGGGCTTGAGTTGGTACACCATCGACCCGTCGCTCATGAACGGGAGTGCATTGCAGGACGGGCAGGTGGACGCGGAGATTCGCCAGGATCACCGCATGCGCCAAATCCTGTTGCGAGAGCTCTACGAGAAGGGCGACTACAGCAACAGCGCCACGGCAGGGATGCCCACCAACTTGCCCACGTTGGACATGACCTACCGCCCCACGGAGCGGGGTCCCTACAACTACGAACCGTTTGAGGGGTCGGACCATTCACCAGGATTGGAGCCTGACGGCAGTTTGAAAAACCCTGACGAGCGTTGGGCCGGCATCCAGCGTGCATTGACGACCACCGATTTTGAGGCCGCCAACATCGAGTACATCCAGTTTTGGGTCATGGATCCCTTCAACGAGGATTCAGAAAACGAGTCAGGCGGAAAGCTGTACATCAACCTCGGGAATGTCAGTGAAGACATCCTGAATGACAGCCAACTCGAGTTTGAAAACGGACTTCCTTCGGCCAACAATACGGAACTGGAAACCGACACAAGTGCGTGGGGTGTTTACCCCGACCCCACGACCTTCAACGTGGTCAATGCGTTTGACAACAGCACCAACGATTACAGTTTGCAGGACGTGGGACTCGATGGGTTGAACTCTGAAAACGAGCGAACCTTCTTTGCGTCGTGGTTGGATGGACTTGAGGCCGAATTGAATCCCGATGCCCTGGCGCAATACCAAAGCGACCCTTCCGCCGACGATTTCCGCTACTTCCGGGACCCCATCGCACAGGAAAATGGGGAGGACATCTTGCAGCGCTACCAATTTTTCAGCCGGTACGAAGGCAACTCGAACACTCAACAGCCCTACGGGTACCCCATCACCTCGACGACCATCCCCAACACGGAGGACATCAACGAGGATTTGACCTTGGGCACCATTGAGTCCTACTACCAATACGAAATCCCTTTGACGCTGTCGGATTTGTCCCCTGAGAACGTGGGCAAAGGCTACTTGGCGGACGTTCTTGAAACGGTGTCCAAGACCAACGGTGCAGGCGAACAACGCCCCATCAAGTGGTACCAGTTCAAGATTCCCGTTCGTGAATACCAACAGGCGTACAACGGCATCAGCGACTTCCGCTCCATTCGATTCATGCGGATGTTCATGCAGGGATGGAGTGAGCCTGTCACCCTTCGTTTTGCGCGCATCGAATTGGTGCGTGGGGAGTGGCGCCGCTATGAGCAAAGCCTCGCGGGCCTGCAAGAAGTGGAAGTGGACGATCCCACGGGCACCCAATTCGCGTTGTCGGCCGTGAACTTGGAGGAAAATGGGGTGCGTCAACCGGTGCCCTATGTGATTCCCCCGGGCATCAACCAGGAAATCGACCCCTCCAACCTGAACCAACGGCGTTTGAATGAGCAGTCGCTTGCCTTGGACGTGTGTGGATTGGAGGACGGTGATGCCCGTGCGGCCTACCGCAACATCAACTTTGACATGCGCATGTACGAGCGCCTGAAGATGTTTGTTCACGTGGAGGCGGGAAGGCAAGGAGAGATTCTCAACGAGGGCGACGTCAACGTCTTCGTGCGATTGGGAAGCGACTACGACCAGAACTACTACGAATACGAGATTCCACTGAAGCCCACGCCCATTGATGTGACGGCGCTGGACGAGTATGACATCTGGCCGCTTGAGAACAACATCGACATCAGCCTGGACTCGCTGCGTTTGCTCAGCTTGCAAAAGTTGCAGAACCGCTACGTGGACGGTGAAGTTTCGGCCACTGGGGTGTATTCTGTGGTGGATGAGGGGGGCAAGCGACGCCTCTCTGTGAAGGGCAACCCCACACTGAGCAATGTGGTGACGGTCATGGTGGGGATTCGCAATCCAGACAAGGATTTGGAGCAGCCATTGTGGACGTCCGACGACGGTCAGCCCAAATGCGCGGAGCTCTGGGTGAACGAACTTCGCCTGTCAGGATTCAACGAGGAAGGCGGATGGGCGGCAGTGGCTCAAGCCAATGCGACATTGGCCGATTTGGCGAACGTCAGCGTGGCAGCCAACATGTCGGTGCCTGGGTGGGGAGGATTGGAGCAACGGGTGCAGGAGCGCCAGCGCGAAACCATCCAAGGCTTGGATGCCAACGGCACCATCCAGTTGGGCAAGTTGTTGCCGGAGAAGTTGGGTGTCACCTTGCCGATGTACGTTGGGTACAGCAACCAATCGAGCACCCCACAGTTTGATCCGCTTTCGCCGGATGTGGAAATGACAGATTTGGCCGCCATTGCAGACCAAATCACCGACCAAGACGAACTCGAGGCCATTGACTCCCGACAGCAGAGCGCACGAAGCATCAACGAGGTGCGCAGCATCAACTTCTCCAACGTCAAAATCGCGCCGCAGTTTGGCAAAGGAGGAGGAAGCAAGGACCGGAACAACCGAAACAAAGGCAACGACGCCAAAGGGGACAAATTGACCGCGGAGCGGGAGCGATTTGGCGCCAACAATCCCCGTGGTGGAAGCAACCGCGGCGGCGGAAGCAGCAACAACAGCAAAGGCCTGTTGTCCATTGTCAATCCAGCGAACTTCTCGGCCAACTACAGCTACAACGAGCAGTACCGTCAGGACATTTACACCGACAATTTCCGAAATGTCGAGCACCGTGGGGCGCTGAACTACGCGTGGTCCCCAAAACCCAAGAAGCGCGAGCCGTTCTCCAAGATTGGCTTCTTGAGCAAATCGGATTACCTCAAGTTGCTCCGCGACGTGAACTTCTACCTGCTTCCCAAGCAAGTGTCAGTGTCCAACCAGATGCAACGCATGTACGAGGTGAGCGCGGTGCGTGACAACATGTCTGTGTTGAATCCGTTGACGGAATTCGAGCCCATCATCACACCTCAGGTGGTGAAGACGTGGACATGGAATCGGAATTACACGGTGAAATACGATCTGACGCAGGCGCTCAAACTCGAATACCAAGGGGCGGCGCAAGCCTTGATTTTGGAAAATCCAGGTCTGATTCCGTCCGAGGTGGACGATCCCGATGGGTACAACGCGTACCGAGAGGAAATCCAAAACAGCTTGGTTGAAGGCGGGGAGGTGACGACGTACAACCACCAGGTGAATGGCACGTACAAATTGCCGTTGGACAAGTTTCCGTTGACGGATTGGTTGAGTGCGGACACGCGCTACCAAAGTTCGTTCCGTTGGGACCGCGCGCCGTTTGCGCAAGACACCCTCGGCAACACCATCCAGAACAGCCGAAACCTCAGCCTCAATACGCAGGCCAACTTCAAGAACTTCTACAACAAGGTGCCGTTCTTGAAGGAGATCAACAACAAGCGCCGTCCGCGTCCCTCCAGCCGCGAGGTGAGCAACGAGAAGCGCGACGGCTTTGGCAACATCATTGACGAAGAGGAAAAGGAGAAGAAGGAATTGAACATCGTGGAGCACGTGTTGCGCTTTGCGATGGGTCTCCAGACCGTGAGTGGCACCTATGCCCGAAACGAGGGGACCATGCTCCCGGGCTATGCGCAGCAGGCCTCGTTTGCCGGTTTTGACCGCGATTTCACGGCGCCTGGATTGCCCTTCTTGGTGGGACACCAAAACACAGACCTCTATGGCAATGGATTTGGGTCCGGCGCGTTTGCGCAGGAGGCCGCCTCGAACGGTTGGCTTGTGCAGCAGGCGAACTTGAACAACCAATACACGGAATCGTACAGCGAGAACTTCAATGTGCGCGCCAACCTCGAGCCGATCCGCGACTTCAAGATCGAGCTGACAGCCAACCGGAACATTTCGCGCAACTATCAGAGCTTCTTCCGCTACGACGACGATCTGCAGGACTACGTCAACGAGTCCGCCAACGAGACGGGGAACTTCACGGCCACCGTGTTGACGTGGCCTACTGCGTTTGTGGACGACGACAGCACGTACACCAACCCCGTGTGGCAGAATTTCTTGGCGAGTCGCCGCTTCATTTCGGAGCGCCAGAACGAGTTGAACTACAACGACGAGCTCAATGAGATCGGTTATGCACCTGGATTTGGCCCCATCAGCCAAAACGTGGTGGTTCCCGCCTTCATGGCGGCCTACCTCGGCCTCGAGGCGCAGGACGTGCCGCTCGACGTGTTCCAAGCGCCTGTCCGCCCCAACTGGCGTGTGAGCTACGACGGCTTGTCGAAGAATCCGACGCTGAAGAAGACGTTCAAGCGGTTCAACTTGAACCACACCTACCGGAGCACCATGTCGTCTGCGTACACCACCAACCTCGGTTACGAAGGAGACGATCAGGGACGTCCTACGGCGACCGACCAAGGCGAGTATCAGGATTACATCAGCCAGCGTCAGTTCAACACCGTGACCATTTCTGAGCAGTTGTCACCGCTTGTGGGGGTGGACATGAGCATCAAGACGGCGAACGACAACGAACCACAGATCCGCGTGGAAATCACCCGCGACCGAAACGTCAATTTGGGCTTGTCCAACTACCAAATCACTGAGACCAAAACCAAGGGAGTGGTCATCGGCGTCGGTTACAAGTTTGACGACGTGCCCAACCCGTTCTTGAAGACGTACGGCAAGTTGCCCATCAAGATGTTGAAGAAGACCGATTTCTTGGTGCGGTGTGACGTCAACATCCGGGAGAACAGCACGGTCATTCGCAAGATGGTGGAGCAGCAGAACCAAGTGACGGCGGGCCAGCGTTTGGTGTCCATCAAGCTCAGCGGCGACCTCGAAGTCAGCGACAAAATGACGCTGCGGGCCTTCTACGACCAGCAAATCAACAAGCCCAAAGTGTCGACGTCGTTCGCGACCACAAACATCAGTTCCGGCGTGGCGCTGCGCTTCAACTTGACGCAGTGATTTGGCCTGTGCGGGGGTGAACAAATTGGGGGGCGGAGATGTACCTTCGTCGCATGAACATTCCAGACAACCTGAAGTACACCAAGGAGCACGAATGGGTGCGCCTTGAAGGTGATGTGGCCGTGATTGGCATCACGGATTTTGCCCAAGGCGAGTTGGGTGACATTGTGTTTGTCGAGGTCGAAACCGTGGACGAGACGTTGGCGGCGGATGAGGTGTTTGGCACCATTGAGGCCGTCAAGACCGTGAGCGATTTGTTCATGCCAGTCGCCGGCGAGGTGGTGGAGTTCAACGAAACGGTGGAGGACGATCCTTCCTTGGTGAATGAGGATCCTTACGGGGAGGGCTGGCTGATCAAAGTGAAGGTGAGCAACGTGGATGACGTGGCGGCCTTGCTCGACGCCGAGGGCTACAAAGCCCACATCGGATAACCCGCGCGCGTTTTCATGGCGACAGGCGTCCCTCAAAGTGCGGGTCCCCGCGTGTGGATTGCGCCTGCGTGCTCAACCGCCCTGTTGGTGGGCATGCACATGCTTCCGGGTTCTGATTTGGCAACGGACACGTGGTGGGCGATCTGGCACTTGGACAAAGTGCTGCACCTGATTGCCTTTTCTGGATGTGCCCTGACATGGGCCATTGCCTTGGCCAAACAACGTCGCCTCCAAGGGGGGTGGAGGCTGGAACAAGTCTTGGTTGGGGGTGCACTCGTTTTCGGCATGGTCCTTGAAGCCATGCAAGGTGCGTGGATGTCCGGCCGAACGTTCGACTGGATGGATGTCGCGGCGGATGTCGTGGGAGCGATGGGTTCCTTGGGCGTCTTCTTTGTCATCTTTGGTCAACGACCGGGCAGAATCGCAATCGATTGATTAATTTCACCCCCTCAAACCCCGTCTCATGCTTCGCAGAAAGACCCCTCAAGCCGACCTCGAGAACAAGCGCTCCACGTGGAGGGCCCTCGGATTTGTGGCTTCTCTCTCCCTGATTTTGTCCGCATTGGCCTGGACATCTTACGATGTGGCCATCACGCGAGCCATCGACTTCGAGGCAGACTTGCTCGAAGATGAGGAGATTCCCGTGAACGTGGTCACGCCACCGCCGCCGCCGCCACCCCCCCAGCAGACCACGGTGATTGAGATTGTGGACGACGAAGAGGAAATCGAGGAAGAATTGGAAATCGAAGACATCGAACTCGACGAAGACACAGAGATCGAAATCATCGAAGAGGAAGAGGACTTCGAGGAGGACACTCCTTTCATGATTGTGGAGAACATGCCGGCGTTTGGACCTTGTTTGGACATGCGTGGAGACGAACGTCATCAGTGCACCCAAATGGAGATCATCAGGTACGTCAGCAGCAACACGAAGTACCCGCCCATTGCCAAAGATGCAGGCATTCAGGGTACGGTGTTTGTTTACTTCGTGGTGGGCAAAAACGGCAAGGTGCGTGACGTCAAAGTCCTTCGTGAAGTCGATCCGCGGTTGGACAAAGAAGCCGTGCGCGTGGTGGAAAGCCTGCCAACGTTTGAGCCGGGCCAACAGCGCGGAAAGTCGGTGTCGGTTCAGTACACCATCCCGGTGAAGTTCATCATCCGGTAACGGTAAACCAGGAGATTCCTGCAAACCATCCATCTACCGCAAGCAGCGTGTAGAGTGCAAAGAGGAGTGCCCCCCAAGGCATTCCTCTTTTCGCGTAGAGGTAGATGCTTACGGCATCGATGACCATCCAGTAGAGCCAGTTGGCGGGGTCACCCTGGGTCATCCACCACGTGCCCACCACGCTGAACACGGTCGTGAACGCATCGAGTTGCGGCATGCTGCTGCCTCGACGTGTGAGCCAAGGCACTGCGAACCACCATGCGACGGCGCCGGCCGCCAAAGAGAGCAGGTGCGGTGCCCACCCGTGGATCTCGACGACCCACTCCGTCGTGCCAAACAACCACGCCCCATAACCCGCCATGCCCAAGTAAAAGAGGTGCAGCATCGTCTCTGCTTGCAGGTTGCGGCGCCAACAGGCCCAGCCCATGCCGACGGCGCCAAGTCCGGCAAAGAGATACGCGAAGGGGAGGGTTCCATTGAGGTACAGCCAGGTATAGGCAAGGTTGAAAACGACACCGAGAACTTCGGTCAACCTCACCATGGCCAATGGGTCAGGACATGTTCAAGTCGAGCTTCTGGGGTGCTGCCCTTGGCCACGAGGTGAGGGCGATGCGAGAGGTGCGCACGGTATGTTTCTTCCAGAGAAAGGCGGTCTTCCAACCGCGGCAAAGTGCGAAGGGGGTCCTCCTCCCAAACAGGAAGCACGGGGCAGAGGATGTGCAGGTCCACCCTTGGTTCCGGGGGCATGAGAGGGTGCCAACTGAAATCAAGCGTGGCTTCAGACCACAGGCGCAACACCAAATCCCCGGTGTCGCAAACCACGCCGGGGTGGGAGGTGCGGGCGGCGTTGGCGGCGTCAGTTTGGGAATTGTGCAGGTCGTCAAAGGTGGATTCGCAGACGCTGCCCGAAAGCACATCGGGGTGCATGCGCGCATGTTCGGGGATCCATGCCCAGCCCAAGTGGGCGGCGAGCTGCTTCGAAAGCGTGGTTTTCCCCGAACATTCGACCCCGGTCACCACGACCCGGCGAAATGGAGTTGCTTGCAGCGTGCTCATTCTGAGGGATAGGATTGAAATCCGGTGTCAAACTCACAATCGCAAGGCTCTGACATGTTCAGTTGCACCTCGGGCAGCAATGCCTTGAGCATGTCCTGTTCTTCCACGGTCATCTCGTTGTGCAACAAGTCCAAAACTTGAAGTCTCTCCAGGTTGCCAAGAGAAGCAGGAAAGCTCGCCAAGGCGTTCCCCCAAAGGCTGAGGATTTCGAGATTTTCAACGTGGTCAATGTCCAGTGGAATGGCCTGCAGTTCATTTTCGCCGAGGCTGACTTGCGTTAGGTGCGGCATGCCAAGAAGCTCCTGGGGAAAGTCGCGAAATCGGTTGTAATCCGCCACAATGGCCTTCAGGTCGGTCATTTCTACGAGCCAGTCGGGAAAGGTGTGAAGCCGGTTCCGATTCACCAGCAAATAGGCCAAATCTTCCAGCATCCTCACTTCTGGAGGGAGGTCTTTGAGTCGTTGACGGCTCAGGTCCAATGCCTGCACCAGAACCCCGTTTTGTCGGGCTTGCACCGCCTGCTCTACGTCGTCGTACCACATGACATCTCCGGGCAATCCAACAATGACTTCGCGCCGGGCTTGACTCCAAATCAGGTTGCTTGTCCCCAAGCTCATGAGCAGTGCGAGTGCCCAGGGCCGAATGTGAGAAAGAGAAAATGAACCGTGAATCATGGTTGCAAGCGAAGTTCGGCTGAAAAACTCACACTTCGAAGGCCGTTCCTTGCGGGTTGGTGCCGGTGAGGAGGGACAAGGCCCGCTCGCGGTCGGCCTGAAGGGCCGACTGCAGGTCGTCCCTCGAGGCGAACTTCACCTCGCTGCGCATCCAGTTCATCCACCGCAAATGGAGGTCGGCGCCGTACCAATCTCCTTCGGTGCCGATGAGGTGCACCTCGAGGGAAGGCCGGGCGTCTTCATGGAAGGTGGGGCGGGTGCCGACGTTGGCCATGGCGGGATGCCATTGGTGGTCGGGGGTTTGGCACCACACGGCGTAGACGCCCTGAGCGGGCATCAGCTTCAACGGATCGGACAATTCGAGGTTGGCCGTGGGGAAGCCGAGCTCGCGCCCCATGGCGTTGCCATGCACGACGCGCCCCGTCGTGGGGTAGGGGACGCCGAGCCACGAGTTGGCCTCGGCCACGTTGCCCTCTCGAAGGGCCTGGCGAACCTTGGTGGAACTGACCCGCACATCCTCCACGCGGTGCGCGTCGAGGGCTTCCACGTGGAAGCCCAAGGCCTCTCCCAACGTTTGCAACGTGGAGAAGTCGCCCGCCCGGTTGCGCCCAAACCGGTGGTCGTCGCCAATCACCACTGCCACGGGTTGAATGCAATCGCCCATCAGGCTTTTGGCATACTCCCACGGGGTCATGCGGGCAAGGGACAATGTGAAGGGGTGCAGGACCACATTGTCGAGGCCTGCGTCTGCCAACAAGGCGAGGCGCTCATCGAGGGTGTTCAAAAGTTCCAACCCGTGGTGTTCTGGGTCGAGCACGGTCCGTGGGTGGGGGTGGAAGCTGAGGAGGGTGGTTTCGGCATCGTATTTGGCCGCAACCTCTCGCAATTGCTGGAGCACAGCGCGGTGTCCAGCGTGAACTCCATCGAACGTGCCAACGGTCAAAACCGTCCGTCGGGCGCCTTCAGAAGGGGTTGGGAATTCGGATGCGTGGTGATGCACTCGCACTGTGCAAAGTTAGGTGCGGAATTTCGACGCGAACGAACTATTTTTGCCTTCGATTTCACAAGCAAACCACACCAATGTCCGCACAAGGAACCATTGCACAAGTCATCGGCCCAGTCGTTGACATCCGCTTCCCCCAAGGAGTTGCCCTTCCCAAGATCCTCGACGCCCTCGTGGTCGAGCGTGCGGAAGGCAACCTGATTCTCGAAACCCAAAAGCACATCGGTGAAGACACCGTTCGCGCCATCTCCATGGAGGCGACGGAAGGTTTGAGCCGCGGCATGGCAGTCCAAGCCACCGGCACAGGCATCACGATGCCCACCGGCGAAGGCATCAAGGGCGGCCTGTTCAACGTGGTGGGCCAAGCCATCGACGGCATTGAGGGTCGTTCCTTCGGCGAAGGCCGTGCCATCCACCAAGCGCCTCCCAAGTTTGAGGACTTGAGCACCTCGACCGACGTGTTGTTCACGGGCATCAAGGTGATCGACCTCATTGAGCCGTACGCCAAGGGGGGTAAGATTGGGTTGTTTGGTGGTGCCGGTGTGGGCAAGACGGTCTTGATCATGGAGCTCATCAACAACATCGCGAAGGGCTACGAGGGCATCTCGGTCTTCGCCGGTGTGGGTGAGCGTACCCGTGAAGGAAACGACTTGTTGCGCGAGATGATTGAATCTGGCGTTATCAAGTACGGTGAAGCCTTTGTCGAGAGCATGGAAGCTGGCGGCTGGGACCTCACCAAGGTGGACAACAAAGAACTTGAGAAGAGCCAGGCGACGTTGGTGTTTGGCCAAATGAACGAGCCTCCAGGTGCACGTGCACGTGTGGCTTTGTCTGGTTTGACGGTGGCGGAGTACTTCCGCGACGGAGACGAGCAAAGCGGCGGCCGTGACATCCTCTTCTTCATCGACAACATCTTCCGTTTCACCCAGGCCGGTTCAGAGGTGTCCGCACTTCTCGGCCGTATGCCTTCGGCGGTGGGTTACCAGCCTACGCTCGCGACGGAAATGGGTGCGATGCAGGAGCGCATCACCTCCACGAAGCGCGGTTCGATCACGTCTGTGCAGGCGGTCTACGTCCCTGCGGATGACTTGACAGACCCTGCACCTGCGACAACGTTTGCACACTTGGACGCCACGACGGTGCTCTCTCGTAAGATTGCCTCACTCGGCATTTACCCCGCTGTGGACCCGCTCGACAGCACGAGCCGAATCTTGACTCCCGACGTGGTGGGCAAGGAGCACTACGACATGGCCGAGCGTGTGAAGGAAACCCTCCAACGCTACAAGGAGCTTCAGGACATCATCGCCATCCTCGGCATGGATGAATTGAGCGAAGAGGACAAGCAAACGGTGAACCGCGCACGTCGCATCAGCCGCTTCCTCTCACAGCCCTTCCACGTGGCAGAGCAGTTCACCGGCATTCCTGGCGTTCTCGTCCCCATCGAAGACACCATCAAGGGTTTCAAGATGATTTTGGACGGTGAACTCGACCAGTACCCCGAAGCGGCCTTCAACTTGAAGGGCAACATCGAGGAGGTGATTGAGGCCGGTGAAAAGATGTTGGCTGAGGCCTAATCAAGACCATCATGACGGTTGACATCCTCACCCCCGACACCACCCTGTTCTCTGGAGAAGCCACGTTTGTGGGGTTGCCAGGATCAGATGGAAGCTTGGGCATCTTGAACAACCACGCCCCCCTCGTGACCACGCTCAAAGCCGGTCAAGTGGTGGTGCGCGCCGAAGGCGGGGAACAAACGTTCGACGTCAACGGCGGCAGTGTGGAAGTGCTCAACAATGTGGTGACGGTGCTCGCAGAGTAAGTCGACATCACATCGCAACGCAAACAACGCGGCCCTCGGGTCGCGTTGTTTCGTTTGGGGGAATTCGTTTCAGGGCATTTGACCGGCGAAAGGTGAGCCGTCAGGGATGATGGTACGGCTCGCCTTTCAAGATGGTGTGGGCGCGGTACAGCTGTTCGGCCGCGCAGATGCGGATGAGCTCGTGCGGGAAGGTGAGCTTGCTCAGGGACCACGTGCCGTGGGCTTTGGCGCGCAGCGAGGGGTCAAACCCGTACGGCCCGCCAATGAGGAAGGCCGTGTGGCGCAGTCCGCGGTTCATCAATCCTTGCAGGTGCTTGGACAACTGGATGGAGCCCATTTGGGGTCCGTGCTCGTCAAGGAGGATGAGGTGGTCGACCCCTTGAAGGTGTTTGTCGGCCACGGCAGCCTCCTCTTTCATCATGCGCGCGGGATCGGCTTTGGCGTGCTTGCCTTTCAGGTTGGGCGTTTCGATGTACTGGTATTTGGTGTAGCGCGAGAGGCGTTTGTTGTACATCTCCACCCCGTCCTTGACCCAAGGTTGTGAAGTGGCGCCAATGGCAATCAAACTCAATTGCATGCCGCTAAGGTAGGACGGGTATCTTCGCGGCATGATGGATCAGCACATGTTGCGCATGCTGGATTGGGCGCTGGAAGAGGATTTGGGCCGTGGCGATTGCACGTCGAATTCGAGCGTGCCTGCGTCTTTGGAGCACGAGGGGTTCATTTTGGCCAAAGAGGCAGGCGTCGTTGCCGGCATGGAGGTGGCGCGCGAGGTGTTCAAGCGTGTGGATCCCGAGGTGGTGTTCGAGGCCAAGGTGGCCGACGGCGCTGCCGTGGAGGTGGGCGACGTGGTGATTCGCATTCAGGGCAACGCACGAAGCATCTTGGCTTCCGAGCGGCTCGCCCTCAACTTCATGCAGCGCATGAGTGGTGTGGCCACCACGACACGCAAGGCCATGGACGTGCTTGCGGGCACGCCAACCAAGGTGCTCGACACCCGCAAAACCACGCCCGGGCTTCGCGCCTTCGAAAAGTGGGGCGTGCGATTGGGCGGGGGCGTCAACCACCGCATGGGGTTGTACGACATGATTTTGATCAAAGACAACCACGTGGACTATGCGGGAAGCATGACGGCGGCCCTTGCAGGCGTGCAGGCGTACTTCGAAGGGGGAGAGACCCGCGTGCCTGTGGTGGTCGAGGTGCGTTCCATGCCTGAATTGAACGAAGCCTTGGCGGCGTCCGAGGCCGAGGGCTTGAAGCTCGAGCGCTTGTTGCTCGACAACTTCTCGCCGGCCCAGGTCAAGGAGGCCGTGACCCATGTGGCAGGCCGCCTGCCCTTGGAGGCCTCTGGCGGCATCGATTTGTCCAACCTGCGCGCCTACGGCGAGGCGGGCGTGGACTTTGTGTCCATGGGGGCCCTGACGCACAGCGTGAAGAGCCTCGATTTGTCCCTCAAAACCCAACCGACCCTCGGATGAGTTTGCCGGACGGACCTCTCTTTCGTTGGCTGGCTTCGCGCCGCCTCGTCCAGCGGTTGCAGGTGTTCTTGAGGCGTCTTCAGCCCTGGGGTCAGGAGGGGATGAATGTCTACGACGTGTTGCGGTTTTTCCTTGTGGGCTTGATCAATGGGGCTGTGGCCACTCGAGCTGCCGCCATTTCATTTCGGCTGTTCCTCGCCTTTTTCCCTGCGGTCATTTTTGTGTTGAGCGTACTCCCGCACACCCCGCTGGAGACGGAGGCGGTCATGGATGCCCTGCTTTTGCTGTTTCCTGGCGACACGGTGAGCCTCTTCGAGCAAACGGTGGCCGACTTGTTGGGCAAGACCCAAGGAGCACTGCTCTCCGTCGGTTTTGTGCTGACCCTGTACTACGCGTCGAGCAGTGTCCACGCGGTGTTGTCGGGATTCAATGAGAGCGCCTTGCTCGACCAAAAAGGCAATCCCTGGCTCATCCGCATCTGGTCCATGTTCTTGCTGGTCCTGCTCGTGGTGCTTCTCGGGGTGGCCGTCTTGCTCATCGGTTTCAGTGGCGATTTGCTGACGTGGATGTCGGGACGTGGATGGCTGCCGGGGGAATCGCTGAAGTGGTTCAACTTGGCGCGCTGGGTGGGCGCCGTGGCGTTGATCTACAGTTCCGTGACCCTGCTCTACAACGTGGGCCATTGGGACCGACTGAAATGGCGCACGGCCACCCCGGGTGCCGCCATGACGACCTTGCTGATGGTGTTGCTGTCGGTGGGCTTCAGTTTCTTCATTGCGCAATTGAACACGTACAACCGGTTGTACGGCTCACTGGGGACGTTGATGCTTGCCCTGGTTTGGGTCAACGCCAACAGTGCTGTTTTGCTCCTCGGGTTCGAGTTGGACGCGAGCATTGAAAAGGCGCGCCGAGAAGCGCGCGAGAAGTTTTCAGGCTTCGGGGCTTGAGCAACTTTTGAGGTGCGCCTGTGCTTGCGCACGCCCATGAAGTACTTTGGGACCATGAAGCAATTTCTTTCCCTCGGTTTGGCCTTGGTGCTCGGCATGGGCGCCGCATGGGCTCAAAGCAACCCCTTGCTCGGCAAGTGGAAGACCAAAGACGACGAAACCGGTCGCATCAAGAGCATTGTCGAAATCACCGAACGCGACGGCAAGTTTTATGGCCAGATTGTGGAGTTGTTCCGCCTCCCCGAGGAGGACCAAGACCCCTACTGCGACAAGTGTGAGGACGACCGCAAGGACAAGCGCGTGTTGGGCATGGAAATCGTCCGGGACATGAAGTTTGACGAGGAGTGGGAATGGGAAGACGGCACCATTTGCGATCCCAAGAAGGGCAGCGTGTACGACTGCGAAATGTGGTTTGAGGACGGCGATTATGACACCCTGAAGGTGCGTGGCTACATCCTGTTTTTGTTCCGCACCCAAGAGTGGTACCGCGTGAAGGAATGACCTTTCGGCCTCGCCGAATCAAGCGCCTGTTCCGATTCGGTTCAGGCGCTTGTTGATTTCGGTCGTCACCTCCGGGAGAAAGCCAAGGGCCCAGGCCAATCCCAACATGCCCCCTCCGGCAGCGCCACCGAGGCCCACGGCGCAGGCAATCTGCCCCACCTTTCCCCATGACGACACCGCGTCGGGGATGCCCAATTGGGTGGCGCCAAAACCCACCAACAGGGCGAGTCCCAAGACCGCAAGCCATCCTTTGGAAAAGGGATGGATGTGGAAGAGACGCCACATCAGGCTCGTGCGCCAGCCCATGTTCCACACACCTGTCAACCCTGTGGCGAGGGCAGCGCCTTCGATGCCCCAACCCAGCCACTGCATGAAGGCATAATTCGTGATCAAGGTCATCACAACGAGCCCCAAGTTGATGGGGAGCGCGAGTTTGTAGCGTTGGGAGAATTGCAGGATGGGACCTGCAGTGCCCCCCGAGGCCTCGGCGACAAATGCCATGCCCACGGCGAGCACGACCCAGCGCAGACCCTGATAGTTCTCGGGCAAGGCAAGGTCGAGGGCGGGCAACCCCGCAACAATGGCCACGAGCAGGGCCGACGTGACGGCCAGCTGCACCCGTGCAGCTTGCTGGAGTTGAGGGCCACTTTTCTCAGGGCCGTCTTTCGCCACGGTTTTGGCGGTGAGAGACCGAAGGATGGGCGACATGGCCCGAAGGGGCATCGACACCACCGTGGCCATGAAAAAGGCAAAGGTGTACCTCGGTACCGCAGCCAAGCCGAGCAAGGCACCGACCATCACAAAATCCAAGTTTTTGGCCACGGTTCGCGCGCCGTTGTTCCACAAGGCGAACATGCCGTATTCGAAAAAGGGACGAGCGTCCTTTCGAAATTCGGGTGGGCCGAGCCGAGTCCCTGAGCCCCAGGCCTCTCCGAGCATCAACACGACCGCGGCCGCGTAGCTGTAGAGGAACCACCGGAAGAACGTCTCGAAAGGCATGAGACCTTGCAAGTACACGAGCGCCAGGGCGAGGTAAGATCCCTTGAGCCATACTTCTTGAATGACCGTCACGGCCACCGTACGCATGCGGTGAATGAGGGCAGCTTTCAGCAGCGACATGGCCAAATACGCCCCCGCCATGAACATGAAAGCCCCCACGCGATTCTCCAACAACCACCCGGCATTTGCATCCAACGCCAACAGCAAATCCGGGCCTGCGAATGTCGACAGCACACCTGTGAGGGCAAAGGCCACAGCGGGGAGCAAACACAGCGTGCCGAGCATGGAGGCTTCGCGTTGGCCATCCTTCGCACCCGGCAAAAAGCGAAGGATGGCGCTGGGCGTACCTAAGGCCAATATCTGGGCCAAAATGGTGCCCCACGCCGTCAAAATCCGAAGCAACCCCCAGCCTTCTTCAAAGCCTTCGAAGGCCCTTGGCAAGACGTACATCGTGTTGATGGCGCCGAGCAGAAGCCCCGTGGCCAAGGCCAAGCTGTTGCGTGCAGATTGTTTGGCGACGATGCCCATGGTGCAGAGTTAGAAAGAAAAGGTGTCCTTGGGGTCCAAGACGACACAATGTTCGCAGTATTTGGCGTCCGAATTGTGCACAACCCAGTTCCCTTCGGCCACGTAGGCTTGCAGTTTGTCTGCCAGCCACTTGATGAATGTTTCTGCATGCTGGGGCTTGATGAGGCGGTCGCCGTCAATGTTCAGCATCAGCAGTCCCTCTTTCACGTTTCGTCCTGAGCGGATCGCGGCAAACACCCCTCGCTCTCGCGCTTCGGGGCCCAATGACGCCAGGACCATGGTGGCATAGACCACGAGTTGAAGGGCCTTGCCCTTGTCGCCACCTTCGAGTTGTTCCGTCCAGGCACCTTTGAGCTTGAGTTCTTTGGCCTCGACTTTCCCAGATTTGTAATCGACCACCCGTGGCACGCCTTCGATCTCCTCTCGGCGGTCGGCAAACCCTCGAAACCCCAACGTTCCGGCCGCCGTGCCAGGGTGGGTCGAGGTCAGCTCTTGTTCCAGTTTGACAATGTGCGGTGCAGGGCTGCCCTCGGCCAACTCCTTCATTTCCTGCCGCAGGAGTTTCAGCAAGGTCGTGCGGGCAATTTCGAGCTGCAGGACGTTTTCGCCGCGCTTGACCAACGCCGCGTTGTACTCGCTTTCCAGCGCCTGTTCCAGCAACGAATCCAACCCCAAACGAACGGCCTCCAAGTGATGCACCTGGAGGACATGGCCCTCCACCTCCGAGAGGCCGTGTTCCATCACCCAGTGCACCACGCTTCCGAGGGTGCTGGCCTCCATGGCGGTTTGGATTTCCGTGGCCTGACCCATGCCATAGAGGTACCGGTAGGCAAAGTTGCGCGGGCACTGGAGCAAGGTGTTGATCGCACTCGGCGACATGCCTTGGGAAGACCACTCCCCAAGCCGTTTTCGCATGCCTTCGGAAACCTCGAGCGTGGGGATTTCTGGACGCGCCTCGGGCAGGGGGAGCTGGTGAACAGCATGTTCCACCTGCAGAAATGGAATCCCCTTCGCATTGTGAAAAGAGCCCTCCAATTGCATGAGGTAGCGCGACGGTTCGCCGCCGTCTTTTTTGTCCGATGCGCCGCGATAGAGGAGGTGAATCTCCTTCGCCCGGTTCATCAACCGGTGGACCAAATACGCATAGCGCGCCTCCCGTTCTCGCGGTCCCGGCAGCTTCAGAGCATGACGCAAATCCATGGGGAGGAAACTGTCGGGCATGGAGGTTTGGGGCACGATGCCTTCGTTCATGTCCAAGATGACGATCCGGTCAAAATCAAGCGCCCGGGTTTCGGTCAACCCCATGATTTGGAGGCCCTGGTCCGGTTCGCCCAAAAGGTCCACGCGTTCCTGACGAAGCAGGCGACGGGCCATGGCCCGGACCTCGCGTGCATGGGCCATGGGGGCATGGGCTTCTTGGAGTCGCTTCAGGACGGCCAGCACCGTCCGGAAACGACGCCACCCCGCGGGAATCCAAGGGACGGCGCGCTCGAGGTCGTCGCTTGGCGCGTCTTGTGGATCCGAGGACAAGGCCTCAGGCAGGGCTTCCATCCGGTGTTCGAGCGCCGCAGCCCAACCCGACATGGCGTCCAGGAAATCCTCGGCGCCCTCGGCCTTCAGAGGGTGAAGACTCTCGAGTTCGGTGGCCCATTCTTGGGCTTGGTGTGCTTCAAAGTCCTGAGGCTTCACCCAAGCACGGTGTGCTTTGGCCAAGGCGTGAATGGCCTTGCTTGCACGTTCCCGCGCCCGACCAGGGCCCAACACATGGAGCATGACAGGATGGGCATGAAACGCTTGGACATGTTCAAGTCGCCACCCGGTTCCCTGCGTTGCGAGCATCAAAAAGAGGTGCTCCACAAAGGAGACGACTGGCGTTTCGTGCAGGGCGACACCCATGGTGACATTGAGCCCGCGTGGCTGAGGCGGCAGGGCTTGAAGCAAGGTGCCCAAACTGCTTCCGTCCGGCAAAATCACCAAGGTCCGATCCAATTCGTCTGGCGTCAAGGTCGCCACGAGGTTGCGGACGTATTGGGTTTGGCTCACGGTGGAAGCGCACGCCACGGCTTTCACTGCGGGAGGCGACGCTGCGAGGGCCGCCCGCGGGAATGGCGAATCGGTGCCACGGTGCTTGCGGACAAACAAACCTGCCTCGTTGTGAACGTCGTCGACGTAGCTCGCGTCGGCGTCCCACATGACGGTCAACGCGTTTCGTTTTTGCCACTGTTGAAGGCATTGCCACTCCGCGGTGCTCATGGTGGCGAGTCCGGCTGCCAAAACATGATTCACGTCAAGTCGACCTTCTCCTTCAGCCACCCTCCGTGTGAGGTGGGCGCGCGTGGCCATGCCGTCCTTCGCCAAGGCGTCGTTCAGCAAGGCATAGATTGCGGGCATCTGCCGCCATTGACGTTCGAACGATTTTTGGTCTTCGGACCAAGGCTCTTCCCCAAAACTCCAATCCTCAATGCCTTGGATGTCCGCCAAGTTTTGGAAGACTTGATGCACGTCCGCCAACTCGTGGTCCACGGCCGCAAAATCGCCAAGCACCACTGTGGCCCAAGGCACGAAGCGGTCGAAACTGAGTTCCGGTTGGGCGGCATGCACGAGGTGGTAAAAACGTGAAAGGACCTCAAGGGGGTCGGCGGCGGTCCAAGGGGAAGTGTCCTCTACGAATCCGCTGAGCGCGTAAAACTTGGGAAGACGAACGGGCGCCTCCAACCGTTGGTGCAACGCTTTTCGGATGCGGGACATGGCCCTGTGGCTGGGCAACACCACGGCCAGGCGGTGCAACTGTTGCGCGCCACAAAGGGGGTGGTTGACGATGGCGTCCACGACCTCGTCCAAAAACGAGGTGCCTTGCAGGGTGGCTGTGTTCTGACGGGAAGGGCGGCGCATCAGCCCCTCAAGGTAAAGCCATTCTTCACGAATGTCCAGAGCTCCTGGCGTCCGGATTTGGTGAGTGTTGCACGCTT
This sequence comes from uncultured Flavobacteriales bacterium, assembly GCA_965658245.1. GTDB lineage: Bacteria > Bacteroidota > Bacteroidia > Flavobacteriales_D > Sanyastnellaceae > UBA11663. The sequence continues at coordinate 14,996 of CBFHRO010000004.1, read as the reverse complement.
CAATTCACCCCAAAACGACCGCTCTTCCGCCGCCGGCATGGCGGGATCCAGGGTTGGCGCCACTGGCCGCTCTTCAAACGCGGGCGCACTCGACTCGGGGTCGATGCCGTGCTCGTTGAGTATGCCGAGCAATTCGTCGCTGACGCGGTATCGCTCCTTGGCCTGCTCTTGGTAGCCCAACTGCTCTTCCAGCAAGCCGAGGTTGTTCCAAGTCACCGCGTCCTCGGGGTCGAGCTCGAGGGCTTTCTTGTAATCCGTGATGGCGCCGTGGGTGTCTCCCGTGGCTTGCTTCATCCATCCGCGAGAGCTGTAGCGATAGCTGTAGTCCGGCTGGATGTCAACCGCGCGGTTCAACCACGTCAACGCCACCTCTTTTTCTCCGCAGTGGAAATGACAGACCGCCCGGTCGTGCATGGCATCGGGGTCAGTCACGTCGTTCGACCACCACGCCAACCACGCTTCAAGCGCTTCTGGCCAGGCGTGCCGTTCCATGGCCGCCTCTGCACGTGCCTTGGAGTTGTCAGCGTTGGAATTGTGAGAAGGTTTCATGGTGGGGCCAATCGAAATGCGAAATTGGGGCAACTTCGCTTCATGCAGTACCCCGTGTACCTTCAATTGTCAGGAACGGAGAATGTGTATGCCGTTCAGGGGCCGGACCGGTTTTGGGAGTGCACCCCGTTGGGAGCCCAAACCCTTTGCCACGACGTCATCGCCACCACTTGGCCTGAGCGTCAACGGATCCTCGACATGGTTGCCGACGACGGGCCGTGGGAAAGAATCGACCGAGCCGCGTTTGAGGCCCAATGGAAGAAGGGAAATTGCGACATGGAATCAAGAGCCGTCCAACTGGAGGTGCAGGAGCATGTGGAATTGGCGAGATACACCACGTTTGGCATCGAAGCCAAGGCGCGGTGGTTTGCGGATGTGACCTCTGTTGATGGCCTTCGGGCGGCGTTGGATTGGGCTCGGGCGCACGAAGTGGACGTGTTCGTGTTGGGAGGAGGAAGCAACATGCTCCTTCACGACGATGTGGAGGCCTTGGTGCTCCGCATCCAAATCCGCGGCGTTGACGTGCGCTCCGACAACGGCCGCCATGTGGAAGTGGCCGTGGGCGCGGGGGAGGTGTGGCACGATTTCGTCATGCACACCTTGGACCAAGGGTGGGGAGGGCTGGAAAACCTCTCGCTCATTCCTGGCAGTGTGGGCGCCAGTCCCATGCAAAACATCGGGGCTTACGGCGTGGAAATCCGCGATCATTTTGCCTGGCTGGATGCCGTGCGCATTTCAGATGGAGCCCTGCAGCGATTCACGGCAGAGGATTGCGCCTTTGGATACCGAGAGAGCGTGTTCAAGCGGGAAGAAAAGGGCAAGTGGATTCTCGTTCAGGTGGCGTTTCATTTGGACAGGGAAAGCCCACTCCGGATGGGGTACGGCGCGATCGAGCAGGAACTCCAACATCTGCCCGAGGCGGAACGGACGCACCGAGATGTGAGCGAGGCCGTCATCCGCATTCGCCAGTCCAAATTGCCGGACCCCGCTCAAATTGGAAACGCGGGCTCGTTCTTCAAAAATCCCACCATCTCGGCGGCGCAGGCGACTGCGCTTTTGGCCACCCACCCCAACATGCCGAACTACCCTCAGTCATCCGGGGAGGTGAAGCTTGCGGCGGGCTGGCTCATCGAGCAGGCGGGCTGGAAGGGCCACAACCGGACCACCCATGGCGTCCACGACCGCCAGGCGTTGGTGTTGGTGCACTTTGGGGGTGCCACTGGAAAAGAGGTGTGGGACTTGGCCCAGGACGTCATGGCGTCGGTGAAGGAGCAGTTTGGGGTGTCTTTGGAGCCCGAGGTCAACCAGGTGGGATTGCAGGACTGACCCCTCAATATTCCACGCAGGGGTGGTAGGGCGGCCGTGGGTCGCGACGGCGCGCGACATCCCAGAAGTACTTCACACTGAATTCGTGCGAACCCGCCGTGCCGAGCACGCCGAGGCGGTTCAAGGTGATGTCGTAGCTGTATCCCATTTTGAAGTCGCGGTTGCCAAAGCCAAACACGAAGCTCAACGCATCCACATCCATGCTGCCATCCGCCGCCGACTGGACAGGCAGACCACGATACCACACGCCAAGCGTGAACAGATTCATGTCGTAGTAGGCACCCACATCGAGCTGGTTGCGGTCGCCTTGTTGCATGTATTTCCAAGAGACGACCACGTCGCGGCGAAACCGTCCGCGTGGACCGCGCGCGAGCTGGAGGCGCGCCCCTCCGTGTCCCGCATAGAGCACGGCAAGCTGCTCAGGAAGGGCCGGGTTCAAACTCACATTGGGGGAAGTCAAGTGGTTGGCCGAAGCCCCAAACCACACCCGACGCGACAGCAACATGAACCCTGCACCCATGTCCATGTATTGCGTGCCCGCGCCAAGTCCTTGCTCGACGGAGACATCGGCAAAATCGCGCAGGATTTGATCCATGAACACAAGGTTGGTCATGTCGATGCTCCTCGCGCCGAAACCGAGTTGCATGCCCGTCCGCAAATTCAAGCGACGTCCCAAGCGAAGGTTGTGCGCAGCCTGCCCCATGAATTGCATGCGATTCAACGCGCCCGCACCTGCTTGTTCGTTGCTCAACAAAAACCCAAACCCCATCCGTTTGTCCAGCGTGGGGCGGTCATAAGCCAAGTGAAAGCCCGTGAACGCCTGTGGCAGGCCGCTCCATTGTGCACGATACAACGAGGCCAAACGCGCCTTGCCGGACACCCCGGCATACGCGGGATTGAAGGACGTCGGTGCGGCGTTGAACTGCGTGAACTGCTGATCCTGGGCATGCGCCACAGTCCCCGACGTGCAGAGGCACGCGAGCACGGCCGCTGCGGCGGCGAGCTTCGAAATCGAGGGCAGGGAAAAGCGCATGGGATGATTTACGGGAGAGTGAAGGGAAGAGTTACATCAACGGGCCAGCAACGTCACGTTGCCGAGTTGCTGAAGGCGTTCGCCATTGCTGAGGGTGGCCGTGGCTTTCCAAGCATAGACGTCTGTGGCGGCCAATTTGCCTTGGACATAGCCGTCCCAGCCTATGCCGACTTTGTTGCTGTGGAAGATCATTTCACCCCACTTGGTGAAGACCATCAATTCGTAGGTCTCGATGCCCACGTGCATGGGGCGGAAGACGTCGTTGTCGTAGCTGTTGGCATCGTAGTATCCCCCCGTCGATCCTGTAGAACTTGGGGTGAACGCATTGGGGAACACCATCATCCCACCTTCCTCAGCCAACACAGCTTCAGGCAGCGTGAAGGTCGTTGAACAGCCCCAGATGTTGTCGGCCGTCAACGAGACGTCGTAAACACCAGCTTGGAGGTACTCGTGAATCGGGGTTTCAGCAATGCTCGTGGCACCGTCGCCAAAATCCCACGTGTATTGCGTGGCCCCTTCAGACAGGTTCAGGAAGAACACCGGCTGGCCGGGGACCATCACGTGGTTAGGATTGAGTGAAAACGCCGCCTGTGCGGTGGGGAACACCTCCACCACAGCCGAGTGCGATTCCACCAACTCGGAGCCGTCGAACCCTTCCACGTACAACGTCACGTCGTACACGCCAGGTTCGTTGAACACGTGAACGGGACTGTCGTCGCTGCGCACCGATCCGTCTGAGAACTCCCAACGGTAGCTGCTCGCGTACGTGCTGAGGTTTTCAAACTGCACGGTCAAGGGCGCACATCCAGCGCCTTCTCCTGTGAATCCGATGGTTGGGCTGGGGGCCACAATCTGAATGGCCGTGCTCGCCACGGAGGAGCAGTAGCCGTTGTCGACTTCCAGGGTGATGTCGTACGTCCCCCACGTGTCGTAAGCATGGGGGTCAGGCTGGGCCTCGTAGCTGACCTGCCCATCGCCAAACGTCCAGTAGTGGCTGGCACTCTCGCCCGCCATGGAGGTGTTGGACAACGTGACGGTCGTGGCCGGGTAGGTCATTTGCGTGGAGCTCGTCACAAAATCGGCCGTCGGTGCAGCAAATACCTGCACAGAAACCTGTGCAGTGTCCGTGCAGCCATAGATCGACTCCGCAACCAACGACACCGTGTAGGTGGCATCTTCTCCAGGTGAGGTGGTGAAGACATGGCTGGCGTGGGTGGTGGCGCTTTGGCCTCCATCTCCAAAATCCCAAGTGTAGCTGGCTGCTCCGTCGCTGAGGTTCAGGAAATCCACCTCGAGCGGAGCACATCCTGTGAGGCCACCCTCGATCTGGGCTTCCACCTGAGGCAACACCTCGATGTAAGACACATCTTGGCTCGAACATCCTGCGGACGTCGTGGCCGTCAAGACGGCAGCATAGGTCAAGACGTTGGACGTGGGGTTGAAGTACTCCACGGTGTGCTCTGCGGCGGGTTCTTCGCTGTTCAGTCCCGTGCCGTAGCTCCAGATGTAGGTTTCGCCGCCTACGCTTTGATTGGCAAACGTCACCTCGAGCGGATAGCATCCGCTTTGCTCAATCACCTCAATGTCTGCAATGGGCGTCGCGTGAACCTCGATCTCGTGGCTGGTGCTGTCCGCACAACCAAACGTGCTGGTTGCGTGCAATTGAATTGTGTACACACTGCTGGCGTCTGCGGCCGTGTCAAAGAGGTGACTCGGCTGGGCGCTTGAAGAGGTGGGGCTGCCATCCCCAAAATCCCACGTGAAGGTTCCGTTGGCGTTGGTGCTTTGGTTCACCAAGGTCAATGCAAAGGGGGCACAGGAAGGCGCAGGTGGCACGAAATCCGCTGTCACCTGGGGGAAAACTGTGTGGTTGACAGAGGTTTGCGCTTGACAGCCGTATGCTGTGGTTGCCGTTTGCACAACCTCCATCACCAAGGGCTCGAAGTTGTCGTTTTCGAACACGTGCGTGAGACCGGGGTTGGTGGTGGCCCCGTCACCTTCGCCCCAATCCAAGGTCACCTCGTCGGCATGCATGCTGTTGTCCTCAAGGGCAATTTCTGTGCCTGCGCATGCAGCCATGTCGGACAAGGCAAAGTCAGAGACCGGGGTGTGATGCACGGTGGCGGTCACTGTAGACGTGGCGTGGCAACCGTAGGGGGACGTGATGCTCAAGTCCAAGGTCAATTCCTGGTCTTCCCCTTCAAGTCCCACAAACGTGCGTTGAAGATCCGCCCCTTCAAAGGTGTCTCCGTCAGGCAGCGTCCACGTGATGTCGTGGTTGCTCGCGCCGGCATACCCTTCGGCCGTCAAGTCGGCCTGCCACGGGGCACAGCCTTCCAATGCCCCGATGGGATTGGCGACCACTTCGGGGTACACTTCCACGGCAAGGGTGTGGGTGTCGGTGCAGCCACCTTCGGCCTCTACGGTCAAGGTCACTGCACGAGAAATCAAGTCGAAGCCTTCCAGCGCAAACGTGTGTTCATGCGTGATGCCGTCCAGTCCTGACGCCGTGGTCGCATCGCCGTAATTCCAATCGTACGATGTGGCTCGCTGACTCATTTCCTCGAAGGTGACGGTCAATGGCGCACACCCGCTCTGGATGTCTGCCGTGAATTCGGCCACGGGGCTCGGGTTCACGGTGACCTCACGCGCCACCGAACCGGGACAGCCAAAGCTGTTTTCCGCCTCAAGCGTCAAGGTGAAGGTCACCGGGGCGTCCGAGTTGTTTTCAAACACGTGCACAGGGTTGGGTACCGTGGAGTTGGGTGTGCCGTCACCGAAAGACCAAATGTGGTTTTGGGCCCCATTGACCTCAGGCGCCATCATCGAGAAGGGAGAGCACGCTTCGGTTTGGTCCAAGACCATGTTGAACAGCGCTTCTGGTTTCACAGTGACCGCTGCGCCGGTGGTGTCGTGACAACCGTTGGCGGCAAACGCGATCAGCTGCACGGGCTCCGCCTGCAGGAAGCCCGTGGTGTTGGTGAACACGTGGGTGGGTTCCATCTCTTCCGAGAAGGTGCCGTCTTCAAACAACCACTTGTAGGCTGTGGCGCGCTCGCTCTCGTTGGTGAATACAGGCGTGTAGGGAGAACAAGCTGCGGGCGACACAGAAAAAGAGGCATCGGAACTCGGCAGGGTTCGCACTTCGAGGGTGGCCTCGGTGGTGCACGCAAATTCGTTGATGGCTTGTGCAGTGACTGGGTACACGACCTCGACGGAAGGATCGCCCAGGTACGTGTGAGACACCATGGCCCCGTCGCCCCCGTTGTCGTCGCCAAACGTCCACACGACGCTGCCGTCGCTCGTGGCAGAAAAGTCCACAAACAGCGGGGAGCATCCCTCTGTCACGTTGCTCAAAATGGCCAGGGAAGGCGTCTCTCGCACCGTCACGTCCTGGAAAGTGCTTGCAGCGCAGTAAGGGTCGCTGACCTCCAACGTGACGGTGAAATCACCTGCACCCATGAACATGTGTTCAGGGTGACGGTCCGAAGAGGTGCCCGTGTCGCCAAACGTCCAGTTCCATGTCACGAGCGTGTCGCTGCCCGCAGGCAAGCTCAAATCGGTGAACGTTGTCGTTTCGCCTTCACACACCGCACCGGCGGTGAAGTTGGCCACAGGGGAAGGGTGAATGTCCACGGTTTCGTTGACCATGCGCACACAGCCGTTGTCTGCTGTCACCGCCAACCCAAACAAGTGGCTCCCCACCGTTGTCAAATCAATGCCCGCCACCTCAGGGCCCGCCACAGTGCTGCCGTCGGGCAACGTCCACTCGTAAGAGGTGCCCTCGCGGACCGATTCCTCGGCATCCACCGTCAGCATGTCGCAGCCTTGCGTGTCCGAAAGCACAATGTTGGCTTGCGGTTTGGGTTGAACCTCAATTTGGTGAACAGCCTCCGCCACGCACGACTCCGATTGGTTGTCCAACCCCACCTGCACGGTCAGGTCATACACGCCAGAAGTGTTGTACGTCCAAATCATGTTGCCCGTTTGCGAGGGGTACCAGTATTGATCGGTGCCGTAGAAGTCCCACTCAAACCAATCTGCACCAGGTGCAGTGGCGGTGAACTCCAAACGGTCTCCCTCGCACACGAGGGTGGGGCCAGTGACCTCGGCCGTCAAGGGCTCGCGCACCACGATGGTGATCTCCTGTTCGTCGATGCCGCAGTAGTTCTCGATCGCCAAGGAAATGGTGTACTCGCCCACGCTTGGAAACGTGAGCGTCACGGGGTCGGAATTGACCCAGGGACGCCAATCGATTTCGCTGATGCCCCCTGGGCCATAGGGCCCACCGAGGTCCCACTTTTCCTTGCGCTGTTGGGTGTTGCCGTTGTTGAAACACACCATTTCTGAGATGTTCCACAAATCCACGGTGTTGTCCGGCCAGCACAAGACAGTCGCCGAGGCGTCGATCAAGGGGTTGTCGCGGTCCCAAATGTTGATGTAGTCGATGGTCACCGCAGCAGGCACCCCAAATTCTGAAGTTCGGCACGCGTTGGTTGCGGTCAGCGTCACTTCCCGCTGGCATCCCGTGGTAAATGCGTCGTACAAGTGATCGACCGTGGCACCTTCATTGGAAGCATCAGCCGTCACGGTGGTGCCGTCGTCGAAGGTCCATGTGAATTCGGTGTCCGGAGTGACGTTGGTGGAGCCGTTGACAAAGCTCAACGTCGCAGGAGCGCACGCGCCGGTGGGCCATCCTTCAGGCACCACGATGGCGGGGTTCACCAACACGCTCTTTTCCAGCGTGGCCGTCGCGGAACACGCAGCTGTCGTGAAAGTCAAATTGTAGGTGCCGTGCTCTTGATAGGCGTAGGTGTGGCTGATGGCGTTGAGGTTGTCCCAAACCGCAAAAAATTCCGGCGCGGAGCCGTCGCCCCAGTTCACCGTCACGTTGGTCCATGTCCCTTGTGTCAGTGGGAAAAATTCAAACGGGGTGTTGCCGTCGTTGCATTCGAAATACACCGGGTCATCAGAGGCCACGCCATCTCCGTCAAGCAAGGTCCCACACTGGGCCCAGCCGACAGCGGGCATCAGGGCCAACGCAAAAACCCCGGCCAGGGCAGCCAGGGTCGTCATCTTCGAAAACGGTTTTGTTGTCAACATGCTCTCGCGTACGGGCGAGAACAGTCAAAGGTTACGTCAGTGCGGATTTTGGAAGGCCGGGTTTTGGGTGAAAACCGTGTCCGTCAAGGTGTGGAGGAAGGCGACCAAATCGGCCTTTTGGGAGGGGGCCAACGACAGTCCTCCCGAGGTGTATTTCATGAAGGGGTCGATGGTCGACGACGCCACGCCCCCAGAGTTGTAGTGTTCGACGACCTCCTCCAAGGTCTGGAACCGTCCGTCGTGCATGAAGGGCGCTGAGAGGGCCACATTGCGCAGCGTCGGAGTCCGAAAACGCCCTGAATCCAAGGGATTTGCAGTGACAAGGACCCGTCCCGGATCGGCCTCGAAACTCGGGTCGAGTCCGTTGTTGTGGAAGAGGTTGTCCGTGAATTGCAGCCCGGCCTCGCCGTGGCAGTGAAAGCAATCGGCGCCGAATTGACCTCCGGGCACCACTTCGGGGTCGCCACCTTCGCGCAGGAACATCTGGTAGCCGTTGTATTCGCTGTCTGTCAGGTTGACTTCCCCCCGCCGCCACTGATCAAATTTGCTGTCCGAGCTGATCATGATGCGCACAAACTGGGCAATCGCCTTTGACACCAAATCCGCCGTGATTTCGGTGGTCCCAAACGCGTCGAAAAAGCCTTGCGGGTAATCCGATTCCGTGTCGTCGTTGGTCAAACGATCGACGGCCTCGGACCAAGGCAGGTTCATCTCGTCGGGGTGGGGGATGGGCTCAAGGATTTGTTCTTCCAAGGTGAGCGCACGGCCATCCCAGAAATAGGAAGAAGCCCACCCCATGTTGATGAGCGCCATGGCGTTGCGTGTGCCAATCGCCCCTGTCACGCCCGTACTGTAGGGCTCCGGATCGGCGAAACTCACTTCCGGCAGGTGGCAGGTGCCGCAAGACATGCTGTTGTTCTCGCTCAGTCGGGTTTCCCAAAAAAGCATGCGCCCCAGGCGCACCCCTTCTTCCGTCAACGGGTTGTCAGCAGGGATGTCCATCGGAGGGAAGAACGGCGGAATCTCGAGGTCGTAGGGCGTCGGATTCCACACAGGCTCAGGTCCGTGACAATCACACCCCACAAGGGTCAAACCCCCAAGGAGGAGTCCCAGAATGAATGTGGTTGACACGCGCATCACCTAGAAAGTTAAGGCTGAATGGACCAGGCGTTTTGGTAGAGGTCCACCCAGCGAATGGCGAGGGGCAAGTTGTTGCCTGTGTGGGTCTCAGGATCGATTTCAGGGTCGATGGTGTCGTCCACGCCGTGGAGGCATTTGTAGGCATCCAGAATCAAGGTGATGTTGTGATCCTTGCCCCCGCATTCGAGCAACCAAGGTTCCTCCCACATCAATTCGGTGCTTCGGAAGGTTCTGTCGTCGCCTGCGTGGTACGTAAAAGGCGTATTGGGTTCGGTCAGCAAGCGGCCCTCGTAGACGCTGAAAATGTATCCTGCAGCCCAGCCCCAGTGCAATCCGGCAGAGCCGGTGTAGCCCAGGGGATGGTCGGGGTCGGTGTACGAGGCGGGATCAACGTCCACGTTTCGGTCTTCAGGCACCCCCAAGCCCATGCGCAGGCCGTCAATGGTGCGGTCGCCCTCGCCGGGAATGGTCAAGACGGCATGGGCGTTGTCCTTGCTGAAGTCGATGCGGGCCACAGTGTCAATGGGGAGCCAACCTTCGTCCACGTCGTGAATGGCGAAGTCGCTGACGTAGCACTCCAAGCGCTCCAACTGAACAGGGCGGCCTTGGACATCTGGCGCGGATTCTCCGACTTCGTATGGACTTCCGTTCCACACCACGCCGTAGGCAATGCGGATTTCGGCGTCTTTTTGGCGGGTGCAACCGGTGGTGGCCAAGAGCAGCACCAAGGCACAGATGCCCAAGTGCGTCAAAGGAGGGAACGGAATCTTCATCATGCGAGGTTAGAACCCCTAATTTGCACCAAAAGTTGCCCTGTCTGTGCAACACGCATCACCATGAAGTCTCCCACACCTTTTGAAGTGGTTCGCGCCTCTGCCGGAAGTGGCAAGACTTACCGTTTGGTCAGCCGGTACCTCGCGTGCTGTTTGGCGGTGGATGACCCGCGGGCGTTCCGGCACGTCTTGGCGCTGACCTTCACCAACAAGGCGGCGTGGGAGATGAAGGAGCGCATCTTGTCGGACTTGTCCAAGGTGGGTTCAGGCAAGGCCTCGGAATCCTTTGTGTCAGAGCTCACAGACCAAACCGGCCTTGTCCCCGACACCCTGGCCGCCCGTGCCCGCGCCCTGCGTGCCACCATGCTTCACCGCTATGGAGAAATGGCGGTCATGACATTGGACAGTTTCACGAATCGGTTGGTCAAGAGTTTCGCCCGGGATTTGGCCTTGGATCAAGACTACCGCATCGAACTGGACCAGGATCGCATCGTCGATGAGGCCGTGGGCAACCTGCTCGACCGCATTGGGGCCCCGGGTGAGGAGGCCTTGACCTCGCTGCTGAAGGGGTTTGCGCGGTTGCAGGTGGAAGAGGAAAAAGACAGCCGAATTCGCCACCCCCTGACCACCTATGGCAAAGAAGTGCTGAAGGAGGGGATGCGACACGCCCTTGAGGCACTCGGCGACATGAAGCCTGCCGATTTCAGCACATTGTCCAAGACCATCCGTGCCGAGGTGAAAAAAGAGGAGAAGGAGCTTTCGGCACGCGTCGCCAAGGCCTTGGAGGCAGTCGATCGCGAGGGATTGACCAAGAAAGACGTGTCTCGCGGTTCGCTGTTGTCGTGGCTGGAGAAGAACCGCCGCGGCGAAGCTGTGGCGCCCACGCCGACGTTGCAGACCATGTTTGACGACGGCATCTTCACCACCAAATCGGCGCCAGACCAGGTGGTGGATGCGGTGGCCCGAATCACACCGGACGCCGAACACGTCCTCGAGCAAGTCACACACATGGTGCCAGGGACGGCGCGGGGCGAAGCGCATGTGCTGCGCAAGCGCATCTTGCACAAAGTGGATTTGGTGGGGACGTTGGCCACCATCGCCGAGGAGATGGAAAAGGTGCAAGAGGCCCGCAACGTGCGAACCTTTCATGCACTCCACGAACGTGTGGCGCGCGTGGTGCGTCACAACCCCGTTCCGTTCTTGTTCGAACGGATGGGAAGCCGCTACCGCCACGTTTTTGTCGACGAGTTCCAAGACACGTCCGTGACGCAATGGCAAAACCTGATTCCCTTGGTCGATCACGTGCTCGCCGAGCGCCATCGAACCTTGGTGGTGGGCGATGGCAAACAGGCCATTTACCGCTGGAGAAACGGGGATTACCGTCAGCTTTTGAATTTGCCGCGCATCGTGGACGACGAGGAGGGGGCCTTTGCGGATGCAGAGCGGACCTTTCACGACACCTTGGACGATCAAGTGCTTGACTCGAACTGGCGCAGTGGCGAAGCGATTGTGGGGTGGAACAACGCGTTTTTTGAAGCGTTGCAGCACAGGCTGCCTCCCCGTTTGCAGGCGGTATACGACGACCAAGCCCAAACCCCCAAGCGCGACTTCCAAGGCCAAGTCCACATCGAAGCCGTGCAAGACGCCGACAAGGACACGCGAGAATCCTTGCTTCATGAGGCCCTCGTGGCGCGGTTGCGGCATCACGCGTCAGAGGCGGGTGGCGGCTTCAAATGGTCAGACATGGCCGTCCTCGTGCGCACCAACAAGCAAGGCGCGCGCATTGCGCAGCACATGTTGAACGAGGGCATCACACCCCAAACCGAGGACAGCCTCCACGTTGGACGTCACCCTGCGGCGTTGGCCGTGGTGGCGCTCACCCGATGGGTGGTGGAGCCCAACGAAGACCGTCATGCCACGGCATGGCTTCAATGTGCTGCAGCCTTGGAACCCGAAAGGATCTCTGAATCCGAAGTGCTCGACCGGCACGTGACTTGGAAAGAGGCGGTGATTGACGGGAAACCCAAGCGCATCAAGACCTTTCACGCCAAGGCCATGATGCAAGATTTGTACCCCGACCTCCATCCGCTCAAGCACGCCCATGGCCCCTTGGTCACGTGGGTCGGACACGTCTGCAATGTGCTCGGCGTGACCGGCCGATTCGACGCGTACGCCGAGGCCCTGATGGAATTGGCCCGCGAAGTGACTGGCACCGAAGAGGGCGGACTGCGCGGTTTCTTGCGTTCGTGGGACCGCGTGGGGCATGCGCGCTCGATTGTGGCGAGTGGCGGTCGGGACGCGGTTCAGGTCATGACGGTGCACAAGGCGAAAGGCCTGGCCTTCCCCGTGACCTTGGTGATGGCCGGTGACAACAAAGCGCGTGAGGTCAAGGGGCACGTTCCAGTGGTGCTCGACCCCAGCACCGGCACGGATTTGCCGGCTGCCTTGCTCCGCGTCTCCGACATGAAAGACACGGCGCTGAACGACCGGGCGGAATCCGAATTGGATGCCGCATTGTTGGACCAAATGAACATCATTTACGTTGCCATGACGCGGCCAGTCGAACGCTTGGACGTCCTCGCCGAGACCGCCAAGCTCGAGTTTGATCGGGCTGAACCCACCTCGGTCAGCCAGTGGGTGCTTGCATGTGCCGAAGACGTCACCGGTGCCCACTTCGGTGCCCATGGCGATGCCGTGGAACGAGGAACCGCGGATCGCGCGGCTTCTTCGGAGGCCGAGGAAGAGACACTGGCCGTGGTCACCACGGGTTTGGACTTGGGCGAGCAGGCTGCACAGCGCGTGGTGATGTCCCGTCCCCAAGTATCACAGGTGCATCCTGACGGCCTGGCCGAAGCAGAATTGGGCACCCTCGTCCACGATTTGCTCGCAGAGGTCCAAACCCTCCCGGATTGGCCGCAAGTGCGTTCCCGCTTCGCCTCCAGGTGGTCCCTCGAAAGCGACGACAGGCTCAAGGTCCTGACTTGGGCGGATCGGGTGTTTTCTGAAGCGCGCTCCGCGGCGTTTTTTGAGGCGACGATGCGGGTAGAATGCGAGCCGGAATGGATGGATGAACACGGGCCCATGCGTCCTGATCGCGTGGTCCAAACCCCCACGGGATGGCACGTGGTGGATTTCAAATCAGGGGAAGTGGACGTGGAAACCCACGCCAACCAGGTTCGTCGCTACATGGACGCCCTCGCAGACCTTGAAGGCGCCACTCCAAGCGGCTGGATCTTGTACTTGAACCCCTGGAGGTTGGTGGAAGTCCCCGCAAACGCCCAGCCTCGTATCTTCGAAGCGGACTGATTGGGTCGTCCCCAACCGGTCCGTGAAGAACCTGAATTCATGACGAACTGTCTTCCCTCTCCCGTCCAAACTTGGGCATGGCTGACCCTTTTGATGTTGTCCGCAGGCACAGGCTCGGCACAAGCCACCTTCAAACAAATGCCGGACGATGCTGTTGTTGTGGCGCCCCAGCCGCCCACCCGCGCTGGTGCTTGCGCTCCGGCCACCGCTCTGCGTGACCTCGAATGGAACAACGTTCGCGCCCTGATTGAAACCGGGGGCACACTCTGGCACGAACGCGCCAACTTTCGAGGGGCGTACATGGTGCCCAAGGAGGACAATGTTTCGACGGTGTTTGCAGGCGGCTTGTGGTTGGGCGGCATCAGCCCCGACCAGCAATTGAAATTGGCGTCGGTCATGCACCGTCGAAACGGCAAAAACGACTTTTGGCCAGGCCCGTTGACCAACGACGGCACCGCCGAGGTGGACGTCACCGTGTGCGACCAATACGACCGGTTCTTCATCTCCATGCGCGCCGACGCCCAGCGCCACCGTCAGTACTTCGATGCCGTCGCAGGCGGGACGGTGGAGGAGGACTTCCCTGACGGGTACGCCATGCCGGCTTACTTCCGGGAGTATCCCGCGCACGGCAACACGGCCCTCAACCAAGATTACTACCTCGCGCCGTTCAAGGACTACGACGGCGACGGCAATTACATCCCTGAGAATGGGGACTACCCTTGGTTTGACTTTTTGCAAGAAATCGACTGCAGCAACCGGAAGCGCGAGGACATCGTTCCGCTTTACGGGGACCGCAATTTCTACTGGATTTTCAACGACAAGGGAAACATTCACACCGAGTCCCAGGGCGAGCCCATAGGCATGGAGATCCGTGCCCAGGCTTTTGCGTTCTCGACCAACGACGAGATCAACAACATGACTTTCAACAATTACGTGCTCATCAACCAAGGCACGCAGACGTTGACAAACACCTACATGTGTCAGTGGGTGGACAGCGATTTGGGCGGCATCAACGACGACTACGTGGGGTGTGACGTGCGAAGGGGGTTGGGCTACACCTACAACGGGGATGCCTTTGACGAGTCGGACTCCTTCTCACCTGGTTATGGGGAGAACCCTCCGGCGTTTGGGGTGGACTTTTTTGAGGGTCCTTATCAAGACGCCGACAGCATTGACAACCCGTTGACGACCAACTTCAGCAATGCCGTGGATTCCCTCGGCATCCCCTACGAGGGCATTGGCATTGGCTACGGCGACGGCGTGGTGGACAACGAGCGCTTTGGCATGCGACGCTTCATTTACTTCAACTGGGGAAGCGGTCCCAACTCCTTGCCTACGCAGGCCGGACACTTTTACAACTACATGCGCGGGTACTGGAAGAACGGCCAGCGCATGGCCTACGGCGGCGATGGATTGAATCCGGGCACAGGCGCTGACCTGGAAATACCGGCAGACTTCATGTTCCCAGGCGACACCGATCCCTTCCAGTGGGGAACCGAGGGGGTGCCTGTGGATCCATGGTCTGAGGTAGGTACGGGCAACCCTCCGGGCGACCGTTTGTTCTTGCAAAGTGCCGGACCCTTTACCCTCGAGCCCGGTGATTACAACAACATCACCGTGGGGATGGTCTATGCCCGCGCGGAGGGCGGTGAACCGTTTGAGAGCGTAAAGTTGTTGCGCATCGCGGACGACAAGGCGCAGGCGTTGTTTGACAACTGCTTCGAGATTGTCTCCGGACCGGATGCGCCTGACGTGACGGTTCAGGA